>NZ_JACJEM010000019.1:0-71518 GCF_014164085.1 Pseudoalteromonas sp. SG45-5
CCACGTTCGCGCTCTTCTGGAGCGTTATCGATTGATGCGAAATCTTTAGCAACACCGCCGTATACTTTTGCAAGTACGTTAGTGATTGCTGCAGTTAGTGTAGTTTTACCGTGGTCAACGTGGCCAATTGTACCAACGTTTACGTGCGGTTTTACGCGTTCAAACTTTTCTTTTGCCATCTTAAAAAATTCCTAATAAAGAAATTAAAGCCTGACTCACTATTGAGCCAGACAAGCTAAAATTATATAACAGCGCGAGCTGAAATTATTGTATCTGCAACATTTTTAGAGGCTTCAGCGTACTTCACAAACTCCATAGAGTATGAGGCACGGCCCTGAGTTGCAGATCGTAAAGCAGTCGCATAACCAAACATTTCAGAAAGAGGAACTTGCGCATTAATTTGCTTAAGCCCACCTAATGCATCTTCCATGCCTTCGATTATGCCGCGACGACGGTTTAAGTCGCCAACTACATCACCCATATTTGAATCAGGAGTGAGTACTTCAACCTTCATTACTGGTTCTAAAAGTACAGGGTTAGCTTTAAGCGCCCCATCTCTCATTGCCAGTGAACCTGCTATTTTAAATGCCATCTCATTCGAATCTACATCATGGAATGAACCATCATATAAAGTCGCTTTAACGCCAAGTAATGGGTAGCCTGCCAGTACACCTTGAGACATTTGCTCTTGGATACCTTTGTCTACCGCAGGGACGAACTCTTTAGGAACAGACCCACCTACGGTTTCGTTAACGAACTCGTAAATTGGTGACTCATCATCCGTAATATCCATCGGTTCAAGTTTAATCCAAACGTGTCCATATTGGCCACGACCACCTGACTGACGTATAAACTTCCCTTCAACTTCAACAGTTGAACGAATAGCTTCTCGGTATGAGACCTGCGGCTTACCAACGTTACATTCAACACTGAATTCACGTTTCATACGGTCGACGATGATATCTAGGTGAAGTTCACCCATGCCAGAGATTATAACCTGGCCTGATTCTTCGTCAGTTTGTACGCGAAAAGAAGGGTCTTCAGCAGCTAGTTTTCCTAGCGCGATCCCCATCTTATCTTGGTCAGCTATAGTGCGAGGCTCAACCGCAATAGAGATTACTGGTTCAGGGAATTCCATACGCTCAAGCGTAATAATAGAATTCGGATCACACAGTGTTTCACCTGTTGTTACGTCTTTAAGACCAATAGCTGCCGCGATGTCGCCTGCGAAAACTTCTTTGATCTCTTCACGAGAGTTTGAATGCATCTGTACGATACGGCCAAGTCGCTCACGCTTACTTTTTACTGG
The DNA here is from genome assembly GCF_014164085.1 of Pseudoalteromonas sp. SG45-5. Classification (NCBI taxonomy): domain Bacteria; kingdom Pseudomonadati; phylum Pseudomonadota; class Gammaproteobacteria; order Alteromonadales; family Pseudoalteromonadaceae; genus Pseudoalteromonas; species Pseudoalteromonas sp. SG45-5. Next base: position 1,310 of record NZ_JACJEM010000019.1, read on the forward strand.
ATTATATACCGTGTCACCCTGTTTAACAGTACCAGAGTAAACACGGAAAAAGGTCAAGGTCCCAACAAACGGGTCTGTTGCAATCTTAAAAGCGAGTGCAGCAAACGGCGCTTTATCATTAGCCGGACGTTCTTCCTCAGTACCATTTTCTAAGATACCTTGGATTTGTTTCACTTGTTCTGGTGACGGCATATATTCAACAACGCCATCAAGCACAGCTTGAACGCCTTTGTTTTTAAATGCGCTACCACAAGTAACTGGAACAATCTCATTAGCTAATGTTCGTTGACGTAAAGCATTTTTAATTTCTGCTTCACTTAACTCTTCACCTTCTAAGTATTTATCCATTAGTTCTTCTGAGGCTTCAGCAGCGCTTTCAACTAAATGAGAGCGCCATTCTTCAGCCAATTCCAGAAGTTCTGCCGGTATTGCCTCATAAGAGAAAGTCATACCCTGGTCCGCTTCGTTCCAGTTAATCACTTTCATTTTTATAAGGTCAATAACACCTTTAAAGTCGTCCTCAGCGCCTACAGGCAACTGAATTGGAACAGGCGTTGCTCCAAGACGAGATTTCACCTGGCTAACCACAGCTAAGAAGTCAGCGCCCGTGCGATCCATTTTATTTACGAAGATCATTCTCGGAACTTCGTATTTGTTCGCTTGACGCCAAACTGTCTCAGTTTGCGGCTGTACACCAGATGAAGCACAAAGAACAACTACCGCACCATCTAGTACGCGTAAAGAACGCTCTACTTCGATAGTGAAATCTACGTGTCCTGGAGTATCAATAATATTGATACGATGGGCGTCAAATTGAGCATCCATCCCTTTCCAAAAACACGTTGTTGCAGCAGAAGTGATTGTGATACCACGCTCTTGTTCCTGCTCCATCCAATCCATAGTTGCAGCGCCATCATGTACTTCACCGATCTTATGAGAAAGACCCGTGTAGAACAGAACACGTTCTGTTGTGGTGGTTTTGCCTGCATCTACGTGAGCAACAATACCTATATTACGATAGCGCTCAAGTGGAGTTGTACGTGCCATATGATCCTCTTAAAGGTTAAAGACAGATTACCAACGGTAATGAGCGAATGCTTTATTCGCTTCAGCCATACGGTGAACGTCTTCACGTTTCTTAACCGCAGTGCCTTTGTTGTCAGCAGCGTCAACGATTTCTTGAGCTAAACGTAAGCCCATAGATTTTTCGCCACGCTTACGTGCAGCGTCTACTAACCAACGCATACCTAATGCGTTACGACGAACTGGACGTACTTCAACTGGTACTTGATAAGTTGAACCACCAACACGGCGAGATTTAACCTCTACCTGTGGGCGGATGTTATCAAGTGCAGTTTCAAAGATTTCTAGGTGCGACTTGCCTGATTTCTCAGCAGCCACGTCTAGCGCACCATAAACAATTTTTTCAGCAGTAGATTTCTTGCCGTCTAACATCACGATGTTAACGAATTTAGCAAGAAGTTCCGATCCGAACTTAGGATCTGGAAGAATTTTACGTTGACCGATTACGCGTCTTCTAGGCATTTTGTATCTCCGGTTTATTCAGGGTTGCTCTTTCGAGTCAATCACCCAAAACAATAATTATAAATATTTAGTGCTTGGCCTTACTAACGGAAAACATTAGCCTTTAGGGCGTTTAGTACCGTATTTAGAACGAGCTTGACGACGGTCGCTAACGCCTGCACAGTCAAGTGCACCACGAACAGTGTGAAAACGCACACCTGGTAAATCTTTAACACGACCACCACGGATTAGGATTACACTATGCTCTTGAAGGTTATGACCTTCACCACCAATGTATGAAGTTACTTCGAAACCGTTAGTTAAACGTACACGAGCTACTTTACGTAACGCCGAGTTTGGTTTCTTAGGTGTAGTTGTATATACGCGAGTACATACACCGCGCTTTTGCGGACACGCTTTAAGTGCAGCTGAGTTACTTTTCGTAACCTTACTACGGCGTGGCTTACGCACTAGCTGGTTAATAGTTGCCATTTAAATAGCTCCTGAAATTAAAATTACTACTGAAAAAAGAAAAAATCCGCCCTTTATTTACAAGCCTGCATTGAGCACACAAGTAAATGGGTGGCGGAATTTTAATGAGCAAAGTTTAACCTGTCAACCTAAACTGATAGTAAGACAGTATATAACTGCCTTACTATTTCTTAATCCATTGATTAAGAACAGTTTATTGATTTCCAGACAAATCAGCATTTAGGGCGTCTGTAAGTGCTTGAGTTGCCTCTTCTGCACTTACTGTTTGCTCTTCTACGACTACTTTGCTTTGTTTACGGCGAGCCATACGATCTTGATGATACGCAAAACCGGTACCGGCTGGGATCAAACGACCCACTATTACGTTTTCTTTCAGACCGCGAAGCTCATCGCTCTTACCATTCACTGCCGCATCTGTAAGAACACGTGTTGTCTCTTGGAAAGACGCTGCAGAGATGAAAGATTCTGTTGCTAGTGATGCTTTTGTGATACCCATTAACTGGATTTCAAACTTAGCTGGGATCTTACCTTGTTTTTCAAGGTCACGGTTTGCGATGTTTACGCGCGCCACTTCGATTTGTTCACCAGCTAGGAAGTCAGTATCACCACCGTGTATAATGGTACATTTACGTAACATTTGACGGATAATTGTTTCAATGTGCTTGTCATTGATCTTAACGCCTTGCAAACGGTAAACCTCTTGCACTTCGTTAACGATGTAGTTAGCAACATGAGTCACACCACGTAAGCGTAAGATGTCATGCGGTGATTCAGGACCATCGGCGATAACTTCACCTTTAGACACTTGCTCACCTTCAAACACGTTAAGTTGACGCCACTTGTGGATCATCTCTTCGTAATGATCACCTTCTGGTGGAGTAATAACTAAACGCTTCTTACCTTTAGTCTCTTTACCGAAGCTAATTGTACCAGTAACCTCAGCTAAAATAGCTGGATCTTTTGGCTTACGCGCTTCAAATAAGTCGGCTACGCGTGGTAGACCACCCGTGATATCACGAGTTTTCGAACCTTCTTGCGGGATACGTGCTAACACGTCACCAGGGTTTGCTGTAACGCCGTCAATTACTTCAATCGTTGTGAATGAAGGAAGACGTGTTTCTTGCAAGCCGCGCTCTTCACTTTCGATGATAAGCTTAGGTTCTTTTGTATTAACTTTAGCAAGGTCTTTGACAACTACACGGGTTAAACCAGTTAGTTCATCAGTCTGCGCTTCAGTATTTGAGTCATCAATATCGCTGAACGATACTTTTGATTTATGCTCAAGAACGATTGGGTGACTATGCGGATCCCAAGTAGCAACGATGTCGTTACCTTGAACTTCTGCATTATCTTTAACTGTTAATACCGCACCGTAAGGTACTTTATAACGCTCTTTCTCACGACCATGACTATCGATGATAGTAATTTCCGTTGAACGTGAAGTAATAACAATCTTATCGTCTGTATTTAATACATATTTAGAGTTATGCAGTTTTAACGTACCGTTAGTTTTAACTTGTACATTATTTTCTGCAGACGCTCTAGATGCCGCACCACCGATGTGGAAAGTACGCATCGTAAGCTGTGTACCTGGCTCACCGATTGATTGTGCCGCGATAACACCTACTGATTCACCTGCGTTGATGATATGACCACGTGCTAAGTCACGACCGTAACAGTTAGCACAAACACCAAAGTCATTATCACAAGTGATAACAGAACGTACGCGAACTTCATCTACTGAATGCTCTTCTAAAAGATCACACAGTTTTTCGTCTAGCATGATATTACGTTCAACAAGCACTGTATTAGTACCTGGAATTACAATATCTTCAGCAACAACACGACCTAAAACACGTTCGCGAAGCGCTTCTACAACATCACCACCTTCAATAAGCGGTTTCATTGTTAAGCCATCTTCTGTGCCACAGTCATCTTCGTTGATTACCAAATCTTGTGCAACGTCTACTAGACGACGCGTTAGGTAACCCGAGTTCGCTGTTTTAAGTGCTGTATCGGCAAGACCTTTACGCGCACCATGCGTTGAGATGAAGTACTGAAGTACGTTTAGACCTTCACGGAAGTTAGCGGTGATTGGCGTCTCGATGATTGAACCATCTGGACGTGCCATTAGACCACGCATACCTGCTAGCTGACGGATCTGAGCGGCACTACCACGAGCACCTGAGTCGGCCATCATAAACACTGAGTTAAATGACGGTTGCTCTACTTCTTCACCCTTCGCGTTGGTTACTGTGTCTTTCGACAAGTTAGCCATCATCTCACGTGATAAGTTTTCGTTTACACGTGACCAGATATCGATAACTTTGTTGTACTTCTCACCAGCCGTTACAAGACCTGATTGGAATTGTTGGTTGATTTCAGTCACTTCAGCTTCCGCTGATTCAATGATTTGTGCTTTAACCGGTGGGATAACTAAATCATCAATACCGATAGAAACACCTGACTTCATTGCATAATGGAAACCGGTGTACATAACTTGGTCAGCAAACACAACAGTGTCTTTAAGACCTAAGCGACGGTAACACTCGTTCAATAAGCTAGAAATCTGCTTTTTACCTAGTGGCTGATTGATTGACGCAAACGGCATACCTGTTGGTAAAATTAGAGACAAAATTGCACGGCCAACAGTTGTATCGATAACAGTAACAGTGTCTTCTACTACACCATCTTCGTTTTTAACTGATTGGCTAATACGTACTTTCACGATTGCGTGAAGGTCTGCATTACCACTACGGTATGCTTTTTCTGCTTCTTTTGGATCTTTAAATATCGCGCCTTCGCCTTTAGCGTTGATGCAATCACGGGTCATGTAATAAAGACCCAATACAACATCCTGTGAAGGAACGATGATTGGTTCACCATTCGCAGGAGATAGAATGTTGTTTGTTGACATCATCAATGCACGAGCTTCAAGCTGCGCTTCGATTGTTAACGGTACGTGTACCGCCATTTGGTCACCATCGAAATCGGCGTTGTACGCCGCACATACTAATGGGTGCAAATGAATCGCTTTACCTTCGATAAGCACAGGCTCAAACGCTTGGATACCCAAACGGTGAAGTGTTGGTGCACGGTTTAGTAATACTGGATGTTCACGAATTACTTCGTCAAGTACATCCCATACTTCCGGAACTTCACGTTCAACCATCTTCTTAGCTGCTTTGATTGTCGTAGCCATGCCGCGACGCTCTAGTTTGCCATAGATGAATGGTTTGAATAGCTCAAGTGCCATCTTCTTAGGAAGACCACATTGGTGAAGCTTAAGTGTAGGACCTACTGTAATTACAGAACGGCCTGAATAATCTACACGCTTACCAAGTAAGTTCTGACGGAAACGACCTTGTTTACCCTTGATCATATCAGCAAGAGATTTAAGAGGACGCTTGTTAGAACCTGTAATTGCACGACCACGACGACCGTTATCAAGTAGCGCATCTACCGCTTCTTGCAACATACGTTTTTCGTTACGTACAATAATGTCTGGTGCTGCTAAATCTAGTAGACGCTTAAGACGGTTATTACGGTTAATAACACGACGGTAAAGGTCATTTAGATCAGATGTCGCAAAACGACCACCGTCTAGTGGTACTAATGGACGTAGATCAGGTGGCAATACTGGAAGTACTGTCATGATCATCCACTCAGGGTTATTACCTGATTGGTGGAACGATTCCATTAACTTAAGACGTTTAGTGATTTTTTTACGCTTAGTTTCAGAGTTAATTGTTGGTAACTCTTCACGCATCTCAGCAATTAATTGAGCAAGATCGAGTTCACGAAGCAAGTCTAAAACTGCTTCAGCACCCATCTTCGCTTCAAACTCATCACCGTGTTCTTCTAGTGCATCTAAGTATTCTTCTTCACCTAATAACTGACCACGCTCAAGCGTTGTCATACCAGGCTCAGTTACGACGAATGATTCGAAGTAAAGAACACGTTCAATATCACGAAGTGTCATATCTAGCATTAAGCCGATACGTGACGGTAATGATTTTAAAAACCATATATGTGCAACTGGGCTCGCAAGGTCAATATGACCCATACGATCGCGTCGCACTTTAGTGAGTGTTACTTCAACGCCACACTTTTCACAGATCACACCACGGTGTTTAAGGCGTTTATATTTACCACATAAACACTCATAATCTTTCACTGGGCCGAAAATACGGGCACAGAATAAGCCATCGCGCTCAGGCTTGAAAGTACGGTAGTTAATAGTCTCAGGTTTCTTTACTTCACCGAATGACCATGAACGAACCATGTCTGGTGAAGCAAGACCAATGCGAATTGCATCGAATTCTTCGGTCTTATTTTGTTGCTTCAGAAACTTAAGTAAGTCTTTCACCTTAGCTCTCCTGTCGGAGTTAATCTTGAGGACGGGTAATCTCGTCCCTACATTCTATTCAGCCGTAACAGATGCTGCAGCGTTAACTACAGCATCTAATTGGCTTAATTTTCTTCCAACTCGATGTTGATACCCAGTGAGCGGATTTCTTTCAACAATACGTTGAACGATTCTGGCATACCTGGTTCCATTTTATGGTTACCATCAACGATGTTTTTATACATCTTAGTACGACCGTTCACGTCATCCGATTTCACTGTTAGCATTTCTTGTAGAGTGTAAGCAGCACCGTAAGCTTCAAGTGCCCATACTTCCATCTCACCAAAACGCTGGCCACCGAACTGTGCTTTACCACCCAGCGGCTGCTGAGTAACAAGGCTGTAAGAACCAGTAGAACGTGCATGCATCTTATCATCAACTAAGTGATTCAGTTTCAGCATGTACATGTAACCTACGGTTACTTGGCGTTCAAACTGATCGCCAGTTCGGCCATCATAAAGTGTAACCTGACCACTTCTTGGGTATCCACCAAGCTCTAGCATGTCTTTGATTTCGCTTTCTTTCGCGCCATCAAATGCAGGAGTAGCTATTGGTAAACCACCTTTTAAGTTTTCAGCTAGACGACGAATTTCGTCATCAGTGAAGCTAGCAATGTCTACAACTTGGCGAGATTCACCAATTTCGTAGGCTTGCTTGATGAATTCACGTAGCTCATGAAGCTCACGTTGTTCTTTCATCATTTCTTCAATTCGTTCACCGATACCACGTGCAGCTAGACCCATATGTGTTTCAAGGATCTGACCGATGTTCATACGCGATGGTACACCTAGTGGATTCAATACGATATCTACCGTACGACCTTTATCATCGTATGGCATATCTTCTACTGGTACGATAGTCGAGATAACACCTTTGTTACCATGACGACCCGCCATTTTATCACCTGGTTGGATACGACGTTTAACAGCTAGGTATACTTTAACAATCTTAAGTACGCCTGGTGCTAAGTCATCACCCTGGGTAATTTTACGACGTTTGTTTTCAAACTTTTTATCGTATTCAGCTTTAAGCTCATCGTACTGTGCAGCTAGTTGCTCAAGTTCAGCTTGCTTGTCTTCTTGTGCAAGGCTTTGAGTAAGTAGTTTTTCAGCATTCAGTGACGTTAGTTTGTCTTCATCGAAGCCTGCATCAACAAGTAACTTGCGAGCACGTCCTAAAACGCCAGCTTCTAAAATACGGAACTCTTCGTTGAAGTCTTTCTTCGCTTCGCGAAGCTGCATGTCTTCAACTTCTAACGCACGTTTGTCTTTTTCAACACCATCACGGGTGAAGACTTGTACGTCAATTACAGTACCAGTTACAGAATTTGGTACACGTAAAGAGCTGTCTTTAACGTCAGACGCTTTTTCGCCGAAGATAGCTCGTAGAAGCTTCTCTTCAGGTGTCAGCTGTGTTTCGCCTTTAGGAGTCACTTTACCTACTAGAATATCGCCGCCTTTAACTTCAGCACCAATATATACAACACCTGATTCATCAAGCTTGCCTAGTGCAGATTCACCCACGTTCGGGATGTCTGCAGTGATCTCTTCAGGACCTAATTTAGTATCACGGGCAACACACTGTAGTTCTTGAATATGGATTGTCGTTAGACGATCTTCTTCAACTACGCGCTCTGATAGTAAGATTGAATCCTCGAAGTTATAACCGTTCCATGGCATGAATGCCACGCGAAGGTTTTGACCAAGGGCTAAATCACCTAAGTCAGTCGAAGGACCATCTGCTAACACGTCACCACGAGTAACCGGTTCGCCAACCATGCACGTTGGTTTTTGGTTAATACATGTGTTTTGGTTAGAACGTGTGTATTTGGTTAAGTTGTAGATGTCGATACCCGCTTCACCTGGGATGCGCTCTTCTTCATGTACATTAACAACGATGCGACTTGCGTCAGCATACATTACTTCACCACCACGTTTTGCAACAATCGTTACACCAGAATCTTTCGCTAGTGTTAACTCAATACCAGTACCTACTAACGGTTTATCCGCTTTCAATGTTGGTACTGCTTGACGTTGCATGTTTGAACCCATCAATGCACGGTTAGCATCATCGTGTTCTAGGAACGGGATAAGTGCTGCCGCTACAGAGATCACCTGTTGTGGTGATACATCCATATACTGCTGGTCCATGCGACCCATAAAGGTAGATTCACCTTTGTGACGACATGGAATAAGTTCATCAACAAACTCATTGGTTTCAGTTAAGTTTGAATTCGCCTGTGCGATAACAAACTGACCTTCTTCAATGGCTGATAAATAATCAACTTCATCAGTTACAACACCGTCTACCACTTTGCGGTAAGGTGTTTCTAAGAAACCGTAGTCATTGGTACGTGCGTACGTAGACAATGAGTTAATTAGACCGATGTTTGGACCCTCAGGAGTCTCGATTGGACATACGCGACCATAGTGAGTTACGTGAACGTCACGTACTTCAAAGCCTGCGCGTTCACGAGTTAGACCGCCCGGACCTAATGCAGAGATACGACGTTTATGTGTAACTTCTGATAGCGGGTTATTTTGGTCCATAAACTGTGATAACTGAGACGAGCCGAAGAACTCTTTAACCGCTGCCGAAATAGGCTTAGCGTTAATAAGATCTTGTGGCATGATCGCGTCAAGGTCACCTAAGCTTAAACGCTCACGTACAGCACGTTCTACACGTACTAGACCAACACGGAATTGGTTCTCAGCCATTTCGCCAACACTACGTATACGACGGTTGCCTAAGTGGTCGATATCATCAACATCGCCTTGACCGTTACGAATAGCAATTAATACTTTCATAACAGACACGATGTCTTCTTTGCTTAATGTGCCAGGGCCTGTGTCTGTATCGTAACCAACACGGCTATTGAACTTCATACGACCTACAGTAGATAAGTCATAACGTTCTTCAGAGAAGAACAAGTTCTGGAATAAGGCTTCAGCCGCGTCTTTCGTCGGTGGCTCGCCTGGGCGCATCATGCGATAAATTTCTACTAATGCTTCTAAACGGCTGCTTGAAGAGTCAATGTTCAATGTATTTGACATGTAAGCACCGCTGTCCACTTCATTGATATATAACGTATCAATTTTAGTGTAACCAGCTTTAACTAGCTCAGCCATTAGCTCAAGAGTTAATTCATCATTCGCGCTAGCAATAACTTCACCCGTTGACTCGTCAACGTAGTTTTTAGCTATAATACGGCCAATAATATACTCATGAGGTACTTCTAGACGGTTAATGCCTTTCTTCTCGATGCTCTTGATGTGGCGAGCCGTAACACGACGACCGCTTTCAACAAATACTTCACCGTCTTCGCTCTTGATATCAAAAGCGGCAGTTTCACCACGTAAACGTGAAGGCACAAGTTCCATAAGAACTTTACCGTTCGCTACTTCAAACGTCGTGTTGTCGAAGAAGATTTCTAGGATTTCTTCACTAGAGTACTCAAGTGCACGTAGGATGATAGACGCCGGTAATTTACGACGACGGTCAATACGTACATATAAGTTATCTTTTGCATCAAATTCGAAGTCTAACCATGAACCACGGTAAGGAATAACGCGTGCGTTATAAAGTACTTTACCTGATGAATGAGTTTTACCGCGGTCGTTATCAAAGAATACACCAGGGCTACGGTGTAGCTGAGAAACGATAACACGCTCTGTACCATTGATTACAAAGGTACCGGTATCGGTCATGAGCGGAATTTCGCCCATGTAAACTTCTTGCTCTTTAATGTCTTTAACTGTGCCTGGCGCTTCTTTATCCATAACAACAAGGCGCAGTTTCACGCGAAGTGGAGCAGAATAAGTCACACCGCGAATTTGACATTCTTTTACATCGAAAACTGGCTCACCAATACGATAACTTACGTATTGAAGCTCAGAATTTCCCGAGTAGCTTTTAATAGGGAACACAGAACGGAAGGCAGCTTCCAAACCATGATCGCCATCAGCGTCCGGCACTAAGAATTTTTTAAACGATTCTAACTGTGTAGACAGTAAAAAAGGTATATCCAAAACTTGTGGACGTTTACCAAAATCCTTACGGATACGTTTCTTTTCAGAATAAGAGTAAGCCATGGGGTTCCTCAGCTTGCTGTTCTTTGACCCGACCTGTTCTTGTAAGAACAGACTTAACTGGCAGCTATGCCAAGATTTTACAACATTTAAGTGTTGTTCTAACTTAGTCTTCCTTTTAACACTAGCAAACTATAAAGCGTTGAAAGTAAAGAAAAAATCAGATTTTATTTGCGCTAAAAGAGTAGTTCACTCCATAGCGCAAAAAGGCCGGTGATTAAATAATCACCAGCCCTTGCCTGATTTCTCAGGCAGCGAACTTAGCAAAAGCTAAATTACTTAACCTCAACTTCAGCACCAGCTTCAGTAAGATCTTTAGCAAGAGCTTCAGCTTCTTCTTTAGATACACCTTCTTTAACAGGTGTAGGAGCAGCTTCAACAAGCGCTTTCGCTTCTTTAAGGCCAAGGCCAGTTGCGCTACGAACAGCTTTGATTGCCGCAACTTTATTAGCGCCAGCGCCAGTAAGGATTACGTCAAATTCTGTTTTCTCTTCAGCAGCTTCAGCAGCTGGACCAGCTACCATCGCAGCTGCAGCAGTTACGCCGAATTTTTCTTCCATTGCTTCGATAAGAGCAACAACGTCCATTACTGACATTTCAGCAATTGCGTCAAGGATTTGGTCTTTAGATACAGACATTACAAATTTCCTAATAATTAACGGACATTAAGTCCAAATAAATTTTACACCGAAAGTGATTAAACAGCTTAAAATTAAGCAGCTTGCTCTTCTTTCTGTACACGTACTGCTTCAATTGTTTTACACAATTTGCCAGCAGACGCTTCTTTCATAGCACTCATTAAGCGTGCAACAGCTTCATCGTATGTAGGTAATGTAGCAAGCATTGCTGCATCAACAACATTTCCTTCAAAAGCGGCCGTTTTAAGCTCGAATTTCTCATTCTTTTTCGCGAAATCTGAAAAGATACGCGCAGCAGCACCTGGATGCTCTGATGAGAAAGCGATTAAGCTTGGACCAACAAATGAATCAGAAAGACACTCAAAATCTGTTCCTTCAAGAGCACGTTTTGCTAAAGTGTTACGGACAACTTTCATCCAAACACCGTTTGCACGAGCTTCTTTACGAAGGGCAGTGATTGCGCCAACTGTTACACCACGAGAATCTGCAACAACTGCAGATAGAGCACCATTGGCTGCTTCGTTGACTTCAGCAACTATTGCTTTTTTGCCTTGAAGATTTAAAGCCATGGGTGTTACTCCTGGTTTAATGGGGATACCGATTATCGGACTCCCCTGTTCTACTCTTCCCTATCAAACAAGATAGAGATGCTTTTTACGGCGAGAGCCAGAAGGATTAGGAAAAATCTATCTGGGGTCTACACCGTCTACGTAGGTGAATATTAAGGCCGAAGCCACCTACGGTCTTGGACGGAAGCCCAATTTATCGTTAAACCTAAGGCTTAACGAAATTATGGACTTCAACCCGAATTCTTTACTTTGCTGACTAATAAATTAATCAACAAAATGGCGCGAAATTATAGTACAAATTTCACGCCATGTAAACACTAAATTAAGCTACTACTGTGCTTAAAGTGCTTTGGTCAACAGAAACACCTGCGCCCATTGTTGTAGAGATAGTTACTTTTTTCAAGTAAACACCTTTAGCTTGAGAAGGCTTAGCCTTCTTAAGTGCAACAATTAGTGACTCAAGGTTTTGTTGAAGTTGCTCAGCTGTGAAATCAACCTTACCAATAGTAGTATGGATGATACCATTCTTGTCATTACGGTAACGTACTTGACCAGCTTTAGCATTTTTAACTGCTTCTGCAACGTTAGGCGTTACAGTACCAGTTTTAGGGTTTGGCATTAGACCACGTGGGCCTAAGATTTGACCTAGTTGACCAACAACACGCATAGCGTCTGGTGATGCAACAACAACGTCAAAGTTCATCTCGCCTTTTTTAACTAGCTCAGCAAGATCTTCCATACCTACTAATTCAGCACCAGCTTCTTTCGCAGCTTCTGCGTTAGCGCCTTGTGTGAATACAGCAACACGAACGTCACGACCAGTACCGTTAGGTAGTACAGTTGCACCACGAACGTTTTGATCAGATTTACGAGCATCGATACCAAGGTTAACGGCAACGTCAACACTTTCTACGAATTTAGCTGTCGCTAACTCTTTTAAAAGAGCAACTGCTTCATTGATTTCGTAATCTTTTGTTACTTCCACTTTTTCGCGGATAGTACGCATACGTTTAGTTAATTTAGCCATTTCTTAGTCCTCTACGTTCAAGCCCATCGCACGCGCAGAACCTGCGATAGTGCGAACCGCAGCGTCCATATCAGCCGCTGTAAGGTCAGCTCGTTTTGTCTCAACGATCTCTTCAAGTTGAGCACGAGTTACAGTGCCTACTTTATCAGTGTTAGGACGGCCTGAGCCTGATTTGATACCAGCTGCTTTCTTAAGTAAGTAAGCTGCAGGTGGTGTTTTCATATCGAACGTAAAAGAACGGTCGCCGTAAACAGAGATCACTACAGGAACTGGAGCGCCTTTTTCAATAGATTCTGTACGTGCGTTAAACGCTTTACAGAATTCCATGATGTTCACACCGTGTTGACCTAGTGCTGGACCAACTGGAGGACTAGGATTAGCCATACCAGCGGCAACTTGTAGCTTGATTAGAGCTTCAACTTTTTTAGCCATTATAAATACCTCATTAGGTGGGTCTTAGCCTTGTGCGCGCGAGGACGCGTACTCTAGCGGCTTCCCAGTTTAAAAATTGGTTTCGTACTTTTTGTATAGTAAAAATTAATTTTACCTTAATACAAAAAGGCCGCTGATTATAAGATAATCAACGGCCTTTTTCAAGCTTCGTGCCAAAATTTACAAAAATAGTGACGAAGCTTTTTTAATCAATTACTTATCTTGTTCAACTTGACCAAACTCAAGTTCAACTGGCGTAGAACGACCAAAAATAAGTACAGATACTTTTACGCGGCTTTTTTCGTAGTCAACTTCTTCAACTACACCACTGAAGTCTGCAAATGGTCCATCTGTAACGCGTACAACTTCACCTGGTTCAAATAATGTTGCAGGTTTAGGTGCTTCAGCATTTTCTTGTAAACGATTAAGAATGCGTTCTGCTTCTTTAGGACTGATTGGCGCAGGACGATCAGACGTTCCACCAATGAAACCCATTACGCGTTCAGTACTGTTCACTAAGTGCCAGCTTGCGTCGTTCATATCCATTTGTACTAATACATAACCTGGGAAGAATTTACGCTCAGACTTACGCTTTTGACCGGCACGCATCTCAACAACTTCTTCAGTTGGTACTAATATCTCGCCAAAGCTCGCTTCAAGACCTTCAATTTTGATATGTTCGATTAATGTTTGTGCTACACGTTTTTCGTAACCAGAAAAAGCCTGTACTACGTACCAACGTAATTTAATTTCTTTGTTCTCGTTCTCATCCGACATGGGATCAGATCTCCAATCCAGTTAAAAAGCCAACAGCGCGGAATAAAATGCCATCTAATCCCCAAAGGATAAGCGCCATAATCACTGTTGCAACCATTACAATTAATGTCGTGTGGGTAGTTTCTTGGCGAGTTGGCCAAATAACTTTGCGTACTTCAATTCGAGCTTCTTTAGCGAAAGCAAGAAAGTTACGTCCCTTAAATGTTTGTGAGGCAATTGCTAATCCAGCCGCTATTGCAACAACAACGCCGATAGCACGTAGTAATACAGATTGATCTGCATACATATGATTACCAACAACTGCGCCTGCAAGTAGCGCGATTGCTACTAACCACTTTACTGACTCCATCGCACTTGATGGTGTTTCTACATTCGTGCTCATAATATTATTACCTTAACTACAGACACAACAACTCTACACCTAGGTAGAGTTAATCCATTAAAATCTAAACTTAAAAACAGACTTAATTTAAACCGGTTTTTAATCTCAGACTACTCAATACACAAGTAAATCTGGCAGGGGCGGAGAGACTCGAACTCCCAACCATCGGTTTTGGAGACCGCTGTTCTACCAATTGGAACTACGCCCCTGCAAAGTGGATGCCTATTATACTTACGCAGTCCATTAACACAAGCCTAAAAGATACCCACAGTGCAAAATCCCAACATTACATTAAAAAATCAATCTTAACATTGATTAAAAAGCAGTTTATGATTGACCAGATGCTCGGTTTTTACTTAGCCACTAGGCTACAAAACTCGCGCCGCAATTAAACCGCGCCTAGATTGAACAAATTTCAATCCACAAAGGTCAACACGCCCTAAGGGATTCACAAGAGATAGGAAGTCTGTGAAAGCAATTAAAACAATCATAAAATATAAAGTCATCAGCTTTTTATTATTATTTCATATTAGCTCGCTTGCCCTACCACTGTACTTAGATACATATACAAATGAGCAAGGTTTATCGCAAAATTCAATCACCTGCAGTACCACTGATGAAAAGGGATTTCATTGGTTTTCGACCCAAGGCGGCTTAAACCGATTCGATGGATATGAATTTAAACACTATAAATTCAACCCTTCACAATCGAGTATTTCGGGGAATTGGATTACAGACTGCCTGAATTTAGGAAACGGTCAACTTTGGTTTGCAACAACAAGCAATGGCCTCAACTTATTAAATACTGAAACAGGAAATTTTAGTGTTTTTAACCAGTATTCAACTCCCTCTATTACAAACGAACGCATTTCAGCAATAATCTCTAATTCCCCCGAAACAATTTGGATTGGTCACGATAAGGGGCAACTTACTCGGTTAAATACAAACACTAATACTACCGAATTATTTACTTATCAAGACATCAATCAATTAAATGTTGTTTTTAAAGATATGCTTTTTGATGACAAAAAAAACCTTTGGTTAGCAAGTAATATTGGGCTTATTAAGTTCGATTCAATAACAAATCAGTTCACACACATACCTAATAGCCCTAAACAGATTTGGCAATTAAAAAAAGCCCCAAACGACAAATTTATTATAGGAAGTAAAACTGGTCTAAGTATTTTTGACTCAAACACACGAGCATTTTATAACTTTGAGCAACTCAAAAATGTTTGGGTAACTGATATGCTTATTGATGATGAAAAAAACTTATGGGTAAGCACTTATGGTCATGGTCTTTATTATCAAACTAAAGACATTTTATTAAGTAAAGAGTTTCAGCAACTTACTCACTCTCCAAATTTAAAACATGGCTTAGCTAACGACCACCTATTGTCACTTTACCAAGACCCTCAAGGTATTATTTGGATTGGTACAGACGGCTATGGGTTACATCGCTATGATAAAAGGCAGACTCAGTTTGGTCATCAAAAACATCAAAGTAATAACTCGGCTTCTATCTCGAATGACTTTGTAAGAGCAATACTCAAAGACAGCAACAACTTACTTTGGATTGGCACACGCGATGGCCTTAACAAGCAAACTAACAATGGTTTTAAACGCTATAAAGTGAGTGAAAACTCTACAACGGGCTTAACTAACAACAATATATTTAGTCTTTATGAGGATGCCAATAAACGCGTATGGATAGGCACATACGGCGGTGGTTTACTGCTTTACAACCCAATTAATGATAGTTTTTCAGCTTTTACTGTGCAAAGTCATCAACTCAGTAGTAACCGTATTTATGCAATCGAGGGCGATGAAAATGGTAATTTATGGCTGGGCAGTAATGAAGGATTAACGCGCTTTAACCCCGATACATTGCAAGTTACACACTTTAAATACAGCACAGATAAAAATAGTATCTCAAATAATACTGTTTTTAGTATTACGTATGACAGCTACAACAACATTATATGGGCTGGAACCCGTGCAGGACTCAATAAACTTTCTTTAGATGATGAAATATTCACTCATTACCAAAGCGATCTTAAAAAGCCTCATAGTTTAACGCACGACATGGTTACATCCTTGCATTTACAAGATAAAAATACTTTATGGGTAGGTACTTTTGGCGGGCTCAATAAATTAAATATTCCAACAAACAACGTTATAAACATTACCGAGTTCGATGGCTTACTTAATGGTAATATTTTTGCAATTAAACAAGATAGCAACGGCTACTTGTGGCTCAGTAGTAATCAAGGTTTAACCCGTTACGCTCCTCAAACCCAACAAATGCAGCATTTTTTACCCGCAAACGGTATACAGCATCATTCTTTTATTTTAGGCGCCGCTTTTCAAGCCAATGATGGCGAATTATTTTTTGGTGGTATTAATGGTTTTAATCAATTTGATCCGTTAAAACTAACTCTAGCAACCCAACCTCCAGAACCCGTTATTACAGACTTACTTATTTATAACCAGTCAGTCGCGACGCAGCAATATATTAAAGCCAATACTCAAGCAGCTAAGCTTATAAGCTATACAGACAGGCTCTTTTTTAAAGAAGAAGACGGTGTTATCGGCTTTAAGTTTTCTGCTTTAAACAGTGCAGAGCCACCCTCTCAATATCAATATGCTTATAAGTTAGCTGGATTAGATAAGCAGTTTTTATACGCAAACAAAAATCAGAGGCAAGTTAGCTATTCTCAACTTCCCGCTGGAAACTATCACTTTATTGTAAAAGTTAAAGACCAATACGGCCAATGGAGTGATGATAAAACGATGGCTGCATTTATGGTTACTCCACCTTGGTGGAAAAGCAATTTTGCCTATGCGAGTTACATTATCTCGGTGCTATTTATAATCTGGCTAATTGTAACCGCAAGGTATAGGGCTAAAATAGCAGAACAAGCTAATTTAAAAGAGCGAGAGCTTAGTAACTTAAAAACTCAACTATTAGATAACGTTAGCCATGAGCTTAAAACACCATTGAGCTTAATATTAGCGCCACTTGAGAGTTTACAAAAAAGCCATAAAGATTCAGACACTCAACAAAAACTAGCGATGATTCATCGCAACAGCCATAAATTATTAGATCAAATAAATCAACTTTTGCAATTAAGCCAACGCCCTAGTTCAGCAGTAAAATACGTAACGCCCTATGCTATAAAGCCATTGATAATACAGCTAATTGAAGACTTTACTCCCTTATTTGAGCAAAAAGATATTACATTTGAATTTAAAGATTTAACGCAGCAGAGTATTTACCTTGAGTTAGAGCATGAACATATAACTTCAATTGTTAGTAACTTATTGAATAACGCTCACAAATACACAACAAACACAGGGAAAGCGCTACTTCAACTATCAGCTCAAAATAAAACTTTTGTAATATCTGTATCAGACACGGGTGTCGGTATAGATAAAGAACACCTTGAAGCAATTTTTCAACGTTTTACTCGTATAAATACCAGCAATAAAAATGGCAGCGGTATTGGCTTAGCGCTAGTAAAACAGCTCACCGAGCAATATGGAGGCACCATAAATGTAACAAGTAAAATAAATAAAGGTAGCTGCTTTACAGTTTCATTGCCCACAGCTCAAAGCCAAGAAGCCTCTAACCTCACAGTGCTTACTACATCTAAAAACGACAATAAACGTAGCGCAAAAAATAATAAAATTCTTATTATTGAAGATAACAACGAAATGCGTGACTTACTGACTTCTCTCTTTAGTAACAGCTATGAATGCATAAGTGCACTCAATGGCAAACAAGGCTTAGCATTATGTACAAGTGAAATGCCCGATTTGGTAATAAGTGATGTAATGATGCCCGTTATGGATGGTTATCAGTTCATTAAAGCACTGCGCAGCGACACGGCTATTAGCCATATTCCAGTTCTATTGCTTTCAGCAAAGGCTGACACTAACAGTAAACTAAAAGGCCTGGATTTACTTGCAGATGATTATTTAAGTAAGCCTTTTGAGCCGCAACTTTTACTCAGTCGCGTTCAAGGATTATTAACGATTAGAGAAGTGCTTAATCAACATTTAAAACAGCAGTTACCGGCTTTATCACAAACAATCCAACTAGACCCACAAATGGTACAAAGTAAAGACTACATATTTACCCAGCGTGTAAAAGCAATAGTAAAAGAGTGTTATCAAGACGAGGCGTTTAGCGTAGAAGAATTTGCAGCAGCGCTTTACCTGAGCCCTCGCGCTTTGCAATTAAAAATGAAAGCCTTATATAACTTAACACCTAGCGACTACATTCGAAACATTCGTTTAGAATTCGCAGAAGAACTTTTGAAAAACAGTAATCTTGCAATAGGATTAGTTGCGCAACAAGTCGGCTTTAATTCACAAAGTTATTTTGCTCGCTGCTTTAAAGCAAAATATGCAGTGTCGCCGAAGCAATTTCGTGAAAAAAGATTAAAAACTTCGCCTGTGTGACCAAACACTTCGCGCCAGTACTATTTTTAACCTACTGATTTATCTAAATTAACATGAATATAAATATTAAAGGGAATGCACAATATTTCCTTTAAGCATATTAATTAAGGACAGTCATATGTTAAAAACACCACAAAAATTACTATTAACTGCACTATTAACGACCACTCTGAGCGCTTGTCAAAGCACTTCAACCAATGTGACATCGGGTCAAAACTCACCAGATATAAATGCAGTTGCACAGGAACAATACAACGGTCCAAAAGCCCGAATTGCAGTTGCACGCTTCACCGACAAATCAAATAATTCAAAATGGTGGCGTAAAGAAATAGGCGACGGTATGGCGGATCAATTAACTACCGCTCTAGTATCAACAAATCGTTTTATTGTTTTAGAGCGCCAAGCACTTGACGCGGTTTTATCAGAACAAGACCTAGCGGCCTCAGGTCGCGTTAGCGCTTCATCGGGTGCTGCTTATGGCGAGATTGAAGGTGCTGAAATAGTCGTGATTGCTGCAGTCACAGAATTTGATGACGATAGCTCTGGTGCAAGTGTAGGTAGTGGCGGCTTTATCGGTGATGTCTTTAGCTCTGTATCTGCCGGTTTTTCGGGTTCACATATGGCAATTGATCTACGCCTTATAGATACTCGCACATCACGTATTTTAGCTGCAACAAGTGTTGAAGGTGGCAGTAAAGATTTTGATTTCACAGGCGCTGCAACCAACTTTGGTGGCGCACTTGTTGGCGGTAATATAAGTGGATGGTCTGATACACCTAAAGAAAAAGCCCTGCGTGAAGTTATTATTAAAGCAGTTGAGTTTTTAGAAACTAAAATTCCAGATACTTACTATCGCTATAACAGTAACAACACTTTAGCACCGGGTTACACTGCGCCGCCGCCAGCTACTAAACGCGCAAAAGCAGCCAGCAAGCCCGCTGTAGCAGTAGATGTACCCACTCATAGAATGCCGCATTATGAAAAAATGGATTTAGCAATGTCACGCCTAAGCTTAGTGTGCTTAGGTTACCTAAGAAACCAGCCTGATTATGAAGAATTTGAAACACAAGATGTTGAATACGATCGTAAAACAGTTATCGCACTTCGTGAGTACCAACAAGACAAAAAAATAAAGGTAACGGGTTTAGCTGATGAAACAACTAAAAAGTCACTTGATGACAGTGGTTGTATTGCCAAAACGAACAAATCTAGCCTCGAAAGTATAAGCAACATGTTTAAATTTAATTAATGGCTTTGACTTGGGTAGCTAATAAAAAAAGCTACCCAAGTACTCACTATCTAGTTAGCGCCTTTAACAAGTGGTACTCCGTTATTACCTACAGGAATATAAACAGTTGTATGATTAGGTGACTCAGCCATTTTTATTTGTGCATTAATAGCTTCATGCTGAATATAATTAGCCGTTAAAGTTGCATTAATTATTTTCTGAGCTTGAGCAATCCCCTTCGCTTCTTCTACTCTAATTTCAGCGTCTTTTTTGGCAATCTCTTTTTGTGTTTCTTTTTCCGATAATAACTGCTGAGCTGCCAATTTTTTCTCAACTGCATTAGCAACAATATCGGGGTAATTAATATTGCCTACTACAACGTTTGCAAGTTTAAACGGCGTTGTCGATAAATAACTTTGCAGGCGCAGAGTCACTTCTTTCGCAATTTTCTCACGATTTGTTTTAAGCTCGCCACTATCGTATTTTTGTACTGTATCGCGCACATACGTTCTGAAAGTTTCACGCACAAAGCGCTTATACCAATTTTCGGCGCCGTACTGCTCTACCACAGTTTTAACTGAGCCACTCTCAATAGCAATAACAGCATGAAAATCAAATTTAATATTTAAATCATCATTCGCTAAAATTCTGAATGTTTCGGTATATGTATTAGGTCGCATATCGATATTTACCACCTCATTACGCAGTAACGACATGCCGTAATTAGATGGACCTTTCATTGAGCCTTGATACCCCCCTTCCCCAAATACACGCGGTTTTTCGAATACATAACCTTCTTCACCTGCGGGTGTGCTTGGATTAGTGCATGCAGTTAATCCAAAACCAACGACTCCTACAACTAATGCACCTTTAAATAGGCTATTAAACAATGCTTGTGTCCCGGAGTTTCTTGCTCTCATCATTTTTCCTTTAATTACTTTTTAATATTGTATAAACATCACTTAATAGGCTTGAAGCACCAAACCTGAATGTCTTTGCTTGCAGGTAATCATCATCCATTATCGTGCATGCCAGTGCTAAATAATCACTGGCATCAGCCACTGTTTTAACACCTCCGGCGGCTTTAAAGCCAACACGCTTACCAGTCCTTTTAATTGCACTGAGCATCATTTTTGTTGATTCAAGCGTGGCATTAACAGCGACCTTACCCGTACTGGTTTTTACAAAATCGGCACCACCTTCAATTGCAAGCTTCGTGGCCTGTGTTATGAGTGCTTCGGTTTTAAGCTCACCGCTTTCTATAATTACTTTTAGTTGCGCGCGCGACCCACACGCTTTTTTACTTTCGCTTACATAGCTAAGTACTGTTTGAGCATCGCCCGCTATGAGTTTTTTATAAGGAATAACTAAATCAATCTCATCCGCACCGCGCTCTATTGCAATAAGTGTTTCGTTAATTACATCACTGAGTGGCGCATCACCCGTTGGGAAATTAGTGACTGTTGCCACTTTTACGTGGCTAAGCCCACGCGCTGCCAGTGCTACTTTTGCATCATCAACAAAGTCGCTATAAACACATAAGGCTGCTGGCGTGCCTAAGGTCGGATTTATACTATTAACAAGCGCTTGAATGTCTGTAGTTGTATCACTGCTGTTTAAACTTGTTAAATCCATCAGTGCGACTGCTAATGCCGCGTCTTTTTGATGCTGTGTCATGTAGACTCCCTTTCCTATGTAATACCAATTTTATTAAAAAAATGATCATTTTAGCGTATTAAATAACTCACTAACTACGTTAAAAATTATTTATATAGAACAACTATGTATCATAATTTTAGCCTTGTTATTGAGCTATTTTCTCGTCGCTATAATAGATCACTAATTTAATGCAATTGGTATAAGTACAAAATTGAATATGCCACCATATTAACAAATTAAACCAAACTCGCTATAGCTCATAACCAAACACTATAAGCTGGTTATTTTACTTGTAACTCGGCGCAATCCCTTGTTAACTAACTCTTAGGCCTAAAAAGCCCACCCATTATAACTTTTGGTTATATCAACTTGGTTTTAATTATTTTTTACTTATTGATAGCCGCTATATTCTGCTTGCCAGAATAAAGCGTTTTCTTATATTTGAATTTGTTTAGGGGTGTTATTAACGTGCAGTATTTACCTATCTTTACCAAACTCGACAACAAACCAGTATTGGTTGTTGGCGGTGGAGAGGTCGCATTACGCAAATGTCGCGCGTTTTTAAAAGCGAGAGCAAGCGTTACCTTAGTAGCACCTTGGTTTTGTGATGAATTAAAAGAGCATGCACATAATAATGAAGTCACGCTTATTGATGCTTATTTTGATGAGTCGCATCTTGATGGCAAAATGTTAGTTATTGCGGCAACTGACCGCGATGAAGTAAACAACAACGTATTTGAGCTTGCCAATGCCCGCAATGTATTCGTAAACGTGGTTGATGACCAACCTAAATGTACGTTTATATTCCCATCGATTGTTGACCGCGACCCAATTACGATTGCTATATCAAGTGCGGGCACTGCGCCCGTACTTGCACGCCGCCTACGCGAAAAGCTCGAAACCTTGATCCCACAACATATTGGCCCACTTGCAACACTTGTAGGCGGATTTAGAGACAAAGTAAAAAAACGCTTTAAACACTTTTCTGACCGCCGCCAATTTTGGGAAGGCGTGTTCGACTCTTCTGTCGTGAGTAAAGTGCAAACCGGTGATACTCAAGCCGCGCAGCAGCAACTAGAGCAAATGCTAGATGCTAAAGCAGAGCCTGAAGGCGAAGTATATGTAGTCGGTGCAGGTCCAGGCGATCCTGAGCTTTTAACACTTAAAGCACTGCAACTTATGCAACAAGCCGATGTGGTTGTATATGACTTTTTAGTCTCTGATGAAATTATGGAATTAGTGCGTCGCGATGCTGACCTTATTTGTGTAGGCAAACGTTTAGGCGATCACAGTGTTGTTCAAGACGACACCAACCAAATGTTGGTCGACCTTGCTAAACAAGGCAAAAAAGTATGTCGTATTAAAGGTGGCGACCCGTTTATTTATGGTCGTGGTGGCGAAGAAGTACAAGTACTGGCTGCTAACAAGGTAAATTATCAAATTGTACCGGGTATTACAGCCGCTGCAGGTTGTAGTGCTTATGCGGGTATTCCGCTTACGCATCGTGACCATGCACAAGCCATTCAATTTGTAACTGGCCACTGTAAAAAAGACGGCCAAGAACTTGATTGGCAATCGCTGGCAAAAGCAAATCAAACGCTTGCTATTTACATGGGTGTAATTAAATCGCCGCACATACAAAGCGAGCTTTTAAAGCATGGCCGCAAAGCCGACACACCGGTTGCCATTATCGAAAACGGTACACGTAAAAATCAGCGTGTAGTAACAGGCCAATTAGGCGAACTTGCCGACTTAATCCAGCGCAACAGCATTATATCGCCTGCGCTACTCATTATTGGTGAAGTAGCCGCCCTGCACTCGCAACTAGCGTGGTTTGGGAAAAACGAACAAACAAGCAGCTTTGCACAGCCGCTAACAGATGTATCAAATACTTAACCGAATTTTAAATTTGTAACTTTTAATCATTTTAGTAGGACGACTAACAATGGCTTTAACTCACCTTCAGCAACTAGAAGCTGAAAGTATCAAAATCATGCGCGAAGTCGCCGCTGAGTTTGAGAACCCAGTAATGCTTTACTCTATTGGTAAAGATTCGTCGGTACTTTTGCACTTAGCGCGTAAAGCATTTTACCCTGCAAAAATTCCGTTTCCGTTATTACACGTAGACACCAATTGGAAGTTTCGTGAAATGATTGAGTTTCGCGACCGTATAGCTAAAGAATACGGTTTTGACCTACTGGTACACAAAAATCCAGAAGGCATTGAAATGGGTGTAGGCCCGTTTACGCATGGCTCGGGTAAACATACCGACATAATGAAAACCCAAGGCTTAAAGCAAGCACTTAACAAATATGGTTTTGATGCTGCATTTGGTGGCGCACGCCGCGACGAAGAAAAGTCGCGCGCAAAAGAACGTGTTTACTCGTTCCGCGACAAACACCACCGTTGGGACCCTAAAAACCAACGTCCAGAGCTTTGGAACACCTATAACAGCCAAGTTAATCCGGGCGAAAGCATTCGTGTTTTCCCGTTATCTAACTGGACTGAGCTTGATATTTGGCAATACATTTACCAAGAAAACATCGACATGGTACCACTTTACCTAGCAAAAGAGCGCCCTGTTGTTGATCGCGACGGCACTTTAATTATGGTTGACGATGAGCGTATGCCACTGAATGAAGGTGAAGTACCGCAAATGAAATCTGTACGTTTTCGTACATTAGGCTGCTACCCACTTACCGGTGCAGTTGAATCAACAGCAAGTAACCTAACCGAAATTATTGAAGAAATGCTGCTATCTACGTCATCTGAACGTGAAGGTCGTGTTATTGACCATGATTCAGCCGGCTCAATGGAGAAGAAAAAACGTGAGGGGTATTTTTAATGTCTAGCCAAAATAACGATACATTTAACGAAGTAAAAGAAATAGGCATAGACGCCTACCTAGCACGCCAACAAGATAAAAGCTTATTACGCATGCTTACCTGTGGCAGCGTAGATGACGGTAAATCAACATTGATTGGCCGCCTACTGCACGACAGCCACCAAATTTATGAAGATCAGCTAGCAGCCCTTCATAAAGATAACGAAAAAGTAGGTAATGCAGGTGAAGATCTTGACCTTGCTTTATTAGTTGATGGCCTACAAGCTGAACGTGAGCAAGGCATTACTATTGACGTAGCGTACCGATACTTTTCAACGGCTAAGCGTAAATTTATTATTGCCGACACCCCAGGGCACGAGCAATACACGCGCAACATGGTAACGGGTGCATCAACAAGTGATGTCGCCATTATTTTGGTTGATGCGCGTTACGGCGTGCAAGTACAAACCAAGCGCCACAGCTTTATTTGTGATTCGCTGGGCATTAAGCAATTTGTTGTTGCCGTTAATAAAATGGATATCGTTGATTTTGACGAAACCGTGTATGAAAAAATTAAGGCCGATTACCTTAAATTTGCTGAGCAACTTAACGTATCAAACATTAAGTTTGTGCCTATGTCGGCGCTTAAAGGCGACAACGTAGTAACGCGCTCTGCGCATACTCCATATTACACCGACAAGCCGCTACTTGAATTACTAGAAGATTCACCAGCAGCCGAAACAGATACAGGCTTTGAAGCGCGCCTACCAGTGCAATATGTAGTGCGTCCTAACTTAAACTTCCGTGGTTTTCAGGGCACACTTACATCGGGCAAGATACACGTAGGCGATGCTATAAAAGTATTACCGTCGGGTAAAACATCAAGCATTAAAGAAATTGTTACCTTTGATGGCAACCTAGATAGCGCACAAGCGGGCCAAGCAATTACCGTTACCCTAAATAACGAAATTGATATTAGCCGAGGCGACGTAATAGTACCTGCAAACTCAACGGCTGTTGTTACTAACCAGCTGCAAGCTAAAATTGTCTGGATGCATGAGTCACCATTAGTATTAGGTAAAAGTTATAACCTAAAACTAGGCAGCAAAAACACCTCAGCTATTGTTAAAAAGATTGATTACACGATTGATGTGAACACGCTTGAACACGGCACTAGTGACTCACTACAGTTAAACGAAATTGCGATTGTAACGCTTGAACTAACCGAAACTATTTTGGCAGACGAGTACCACTGCAATCACGAAACAGGCTCGTTTATCCTAATCGATCACTTATCAAACCTAACGGTTGCTGCCGGCATGATTGAACAAGTACTGCAAAGCCAAGTACAGCAAAGTAACTTTAGCGAATTTGAAGTTGAATTTAACAGCTTAGTACGCAAGCACTTTCCACATTGGCAAGCGCTTGATATATCAAAGCTGTAAGTACAAAATGTCTGTTAGGAATTTAAAAGCATGGTAGAACAGCTCGTTTTAACAGGCATTATGCTTACCTTAGTTGGGTGCCTATTTGGCACCCGTATTAATCCTGCATGGTTATTTGTAAGTGCCATTGGTACTAGTTATTTAACCGGATTAATTGATCTTGAAAACATGTTAGTTAACTACGCTAACCCGTCGCTTATCACCTTGGTACTATTGGTGTTAGTGTCGACCGCAATAGAAAAAACCACGCTAATTCAAAAGTTAGCGCAATCGCTATCTAAAGGTAGTTTAGTAAAATCGGTAACAAAATTGGGGTTATCAACCGCCTTTTTATCGTCGTTTACTAACAATACTGCCGTTGTTGCATCGCTTATTACTGCGATAAAAGACAACCCTAATCACTCCCCTTCAAAGCTATTATTACCGCTGTCGTACACTGCTATTTTGGGCGGAACTATTACGCTTATTGGTACATCAACTAACTTAATCGTCAATGGCTTTGCAGTAGATGCGGGCATGGAACCGCTGGGCTTTTTTGATTTTACCTTAGTCGGTTTAGGTGCGCTAAGCGTAGGCCTAATTACCATTTTAGTAATGCTTAAATACTTACCCGACAATGGTAAAAGCGACCAAGAAGTCGTGCCTTTTTACCTAGAAGGTAAAGTACAAGCAAGCTCAAAATTAATAGGCCAAACCGTAGAAGAAAACGGCCTGCGTGATTTAAAAGACTTATTCCTCGCGGAAATCATTCGCGATGGAAGCCGAATTTGCGCAGTCACCCCGCAGCAGATTATTCAAAAAGATGACGTGCTGCTGTTTGTAGGTGACATAAAATCAGTGCCATTACTTACCCGTTTCGACGGTTTAAAAGTAGTACACGAGAATCATCAAAAAGACATAGAACACTTAGTAGAAGTAGTTGTAAGTCAGTCATCAAAATTTATTGGCAAAACCGTAAAAGAAGCCCGCTTTAGAGAGCAGTTTCATGCAGCCGTTATTGCTATTCGCCGTGGGCACGACCGCTTACAAGGCGGCCTTGGGCAAGTGCAATTACAAGCTGGCGACTCACTAATACTCGCACCAGGCAAAAACTTTTACAGCTTGCCTAATTTAAAGCGCGAGTTTGTGTATATTTCAGGGTTTGACTTACAAGCCCACCTTGCGCCTAAACAATCAAACATTGTGTTACTAAGCTTTGCCGCAGTACTGGGTTTAAGCATTATTGGCATAGTGCCGCTGGTTAAAGGCTTATTAGTATTACTGATTGGCTTAATGCTCAGTGGCACCATAAAACTTAACGAAGTAAAACGCCGTTTTCCTATCGAGTTATTAGTGGTAGTAGGTAGTGCCATTGGCCTTGCCAAGTTAATGATAGGCACCGGGCTTGCCGGGCAAATATCCGACGCCATGTTTATGGTACTTGGCGACTTTGGCCCTTACGGCGCATTTATAGCTATATTTTTAATGACCGTATTATTTACCGAGCTTATTACTAATAACGCAGCAGCTGCCTTGTCGTTCCCTGTTGCTTACTCGCTCGCAGTTGGTTTTAATGTAGACCCGCTACCGTTTATTATGGCGGTTGCCTTTGGCGCATCAGCCAGCTTTATATCGCCATTTGGATATCAAACTAATCTAATGGTTTATAGCGCGGGTAACTATCACTTAAAAGATTACATAGTGATGGGCTTACCCCTTTCTATTATTTATTCAATCACGGTATTAACCTTGATCCCGCTGGTATTTCCGTTTTAATACCTACGCTCACAGCATAAGAGACTCTCACTATGGATGAAAATATAGTTTGGCATAACTACGCAACGACAAAAGCACAGCGTAGCGAGCAAAAAAAACATAAGCCCGCTATTTTATGGTTTACCGGCTTTTCAGGATCTGGCAAAAGCACCGTAGCAAACGCACTAGAAGCCGCGCTTAATCAGCAAGGTACGCACACTTACCTACTCGATGGCGACAACGTACGCCACGGTTTATGTAAAGATCTAGGCTTTAGCGACGAAGACCGCATTGAAAACATACGCCGCGTAGGCGAAACCGCTAAACTAATGACCGACGCTGGCTTGTTAGTACTTACTGCGTTTATATCGCCTTTTAGAGCAGAACGCGACATGGTGCGCAGCTTAGTAGATGACGGCGAATTTATCGAAGTCTTTATCGATACCCCACTGGATGTATGCGAAAGCCGCGATCCAAAAGGCTTATACAAAAAAGCCCGCGCTGGAGAGATAAAACACTTCACTGGTATCGATTCAAGCTACGAAGTACCAAATAATCCAGAAATAATTTTAGATACAAGTAAAAACACCCTAGACCAATCGGTTACACAACTGATAACGTATCTAAAACAAAAGCACATAATATAGGTTAACCCCATGAATCAAACCGAACTGCTAGAAGAAACCCTCATCCTTGCCCGCAAAGCAGGCCAAGCGATAATGGGCATTTACGAAAAGGATTTTAACGTTGAGTACAAAGCCGATGAAAGCCCCGTAACCGACGCCGATTTAGCAGCTCATAAACTGATTGTGGCAGGGCTTCAACAGCTCACACCTGATATTCCAATACTTAGTGAAGAAAATGCCGACATAAGCTGGGATGTACGCCAAACGTGGAAAAGCTACTGGTTAGTTGACCCAATCGACGGCACTAAAGAATTTATTAAAAAGAACGGTGAATTTACAGTAAACATCGCCCTAATTAAAAACGGCATTCCTATTTTAGCCGTAGTTGATGCACCTGCCCTTGGCGTATCGTACTTAGCCGCCGAAGCCATTGGCGCATTTAAAGATAAAGGCGATGAGCGAATTGAGCTTAAAGTTACCACCAAACCTAACAAAGGATTAATTCGTGTTGTAGGCAGCCGCTCTCATCCATCACCCGATTTAGCCGAGTTTGTAAAACGCTTTGACGAGGTTGAAATGGTGTCAAAAGGCAGCTCACTAAAACTGTGTTTAGTCGCCGAAGGCAGTGCTGATATTTACCCACGCTTGGGCCCAACCTGCGAATGGGATACCGGAGCTGGCCATGCAATCGCACAAATAGCCGGTGCAAAAGTCACTAAGCTTGATGGCAGCCCACTTATTTATAACACCAAAGATGAATACTTAAACCCGTATTTTATTGTGAGTGCGATAGAAGAGTAAGAGCCTAGAGCTGCTCTATAACAATTTAAACACCGTAGGTTGGGTTGAGTGAAACGAAACCCAACTTATATATTCATAAACCGTAGATCTAAAGCGGCAAGTTTAAAGATCCAAACACCTTAATAAGGGGGAGCTTTTACCAAATAAACCTCATTCAGAGTTTAATTTAAAAAATCCCACTAGGGCGCATAACTATTCACTACGTAAAAGATGCCTTCTCGTTTAAATCACTAGTTTAAATACAGTACTTACGCTACTTTATAATTTATTTAGGAAAACTCTGATTAAGGTAGGGAAACATGAATTTTTATGAAAAATCTAAAGGTTTTGTATACAATAATAAAGCTTTATCCAGCTGGTACTTTCTTACACTACTCATAACTATACTAAGCATTATTGCGTTTTCTTACGTGCAACTAACAGCCTTGATATGCCTTATTTCCTTATTTCCTTATTTCCTTATTCATAGTACTGTGTTTTAGCTCATCTATAATATTCATACGAACATTAGCTAGAACTAAAAAATTCAATATTAAAAACTGCCAACAAAGAAATTTGATTGCAAAAAAGAAGAAAAAAATCGACGAAAAGCTTAGAAAAGTTACCCTCTCAGAGGAATTAAGTGAAATAGTAGGAGATCTTCAGCCACTCCTAAAAAGTAGCATCTATCAATTTGAGACTGCTATAAAAACGAATATCAAATACTCACTCCTTATTCTATATCTAATTTTGTCTTATTGATAGTTATACCAATTCCAATAAATAGCTGATCCATTTTACTTGCTAAAACAACCCATTTCTTTTTTGTAAATTTCGCAAAGGGAACAACCATTTATATCAATTTACGCCTAGAACTGAATTATTTTTTCGGCGTAAAATTTAGATCACATACTTAATGGAATTGGTATTAATATTCTTCTATTCACCGCACTTTACTCTTTGATATTTAATGAACTAAATTGCCCAAAACAGTTCATAGATACCCTATATTTTAGCTTGGTAACTTTTACAACTCTTGGGTATGGGGAAATTACAATCTCTGATAACTTTTTTAGGTTATTCTCTGCGCTACAAGCCCTAACAGGCCTAATTTTAACAGCATCCTTTACTGGTATCATTTTCTTCTTTTTTGATAATAGCAATGATGGGACTTGATAGCTTAGCCAGTACATCAATACCTGAGAAGCACTTTAGCATTGCTAAAAGCCGTACCCAAGCTCACAAATCTCCGTAAGATGTTGATTTAATTACTTATGATTACATCTCTGTTTTTCACTCAATACATAGATAATCATAAGGACATGCATTTACACAAGGAGCGATAAATACTCAGCTTAATTTTCGACTCCGATTTTTCTTTTTCTGACAATTCTTTGAGATAAAGAATTTAAATCTTGGTATATGTCATCTTCATTTATTTCCATTTTATGAAGAGTCTTTCTGATATTTGTTGCCGCATTCTCATCAAATACAAATTTTACCAATTCACTACCTAGACCATTAGATAACATAATATCTTCAATGCCTTGGGGATCACTTCCATGGATAGTAAAGCACCCCTTTTGTGCATGAACTCGCTTGTTAGTAAAAGGCATTCGAACTGCTATAGGTTTAACCTCAAATTTAGAGTTATCACCTTCTTCTCTTCTCAACGGACTAGGCAAGTACTTTTCCCCAGCACTGCTGGCTTTTCCAATTGCAGTTGGAATTACACGACGCTTGAGAAAGTTTAGCTTATTGAGCATGCCTGTTGTCATCCCCCAAACAACTCTGTCTATGGAATTACCATCTCGATCATGACTAGCTTCGCCATCTAATGCAAAATACAATGCAACAATCATTGAAGTTGACCAATCAAGTAATCTTGTAGGGAAGCCGTAATGCTGCATTAGACTATAAAGTTCAAACGAATTTTCGATTTTTGTATGATAATTCTGGTATGCAGCCATAAAGTCTAAAACAGCACTAATTTCCTTATCTCCTCCCAGCCCATACCTTACAGATCCTGGTATTAAAGAAAATGATTTATTAGTTACTCCTCTAAACCACATTTCTTTTTCTCTTTCCGTGATTTCATTAACGTAGTTCTCAAAAGAGGTAACTCGTATTTCTTGTATCATATATATCCCATTGAATTGCACTGCAGCAACTTTATCAAAAGCACTTCCCCTCTTTTCACGGAAAAATGCCCTTATTTAATATAGCTCTATTAATAACAAACCATGTAAGTTATTACTAATTATAAGTATTATATTTGAGTAGACTGTTCATTATGAAAACCGCCCATCTTGGCCTCGCAACTTGCATGGCACTGTGATGCATTGGGTTGGGTTTCGCTTCGCTCTACCCAACCTACGTTTTTAATTAAAATGAAACTATAAATTCAATAAAACCTAATTTATGAAATTATTATTTCATAGATTGAGCTTTAAGAATCAATTACTATTTGGGATATTAGTTATTCAATTATTTGACTAATCACAAAAATGAAACTATATTTTCACTTAACGTTATTAAGTGAAAGCATAGTTTCATATGAATAAAAGCGATAGCCATTCATTAGTTAAGCGTGGAGCCACTGTATTCCCGCGTAACCTTAAAATACTCCACAACTTGGGTGAAAATATTTTACTCGCAATGAAACGACGCGGGATCACCCAAGAAGTGATGTTCAATAGGACGGGAATTTCTAAGCCAACACTTCGCAAAATAACTAAAGGCGATCCTTCCGTGTCTATTGGGCATTACGTAAATGTTCTTGCCGTTTTAAATCTTCTCGAAGACTTGAGCAAAGTAGCACTTGATGATGAATTAGGTAGAAAGCTGCAAGACATTGAGCTTTTAAATAAAAAACGATAGAGGTTACCAATGGAAATTTTTGTTTACGCCGATTGGCTTATTACTGAAAAACCTTTATTTGTGGGAACACTAAGATCGTCGGTTATTCGCGGTAAAGAGCATTTTAGCTTTAGTTATGACAAAGATTGGCTCGTCTCTAAATTTGCACTTCAAATAGATCCAACATTACAATTATATGTTGGAGAGCAGCATGCTACTGATGACAAAAATTTCAAAGTATTTTTAGATTCGTGTCCTGATCGATGGGGTCGCTTATTAATGCAGCGCAGAGAAGCCGTTATTGCGCGTAACGAAGGGCGCAAAGCAAATGCACTATTTGAAACGCATTATTTATTAGGAGTTCATGACTCTTTCAGGATGGGGGCTTTAAGATTTTGTACTGCTCGTGATGGCAATTTCCTTGATGATAATGAAGACTTTTCCACACCAGCCATAACCTCGCTGCCAGAACTTGAAAAAGCAGCTAAAGGTATTGAAAGTAAACCTGACTTTGAAAATCCTGATTATTTAAAATGGCTGAACATGCTCATCTCACCGGGCTCTTCACTTGGTGGCGCAAGACCAAAAGCATCTGTGAAAGATATTGACGGCTCTTTGTGGCTAGCTAAATTTCCTAGTCGTTATGATGAATATGATATTGGCCTATGGGAGTATATAGTTCACAAAATGGCGCTAAATGCTGGAATTAATATGTCTGAATGCAAGGTGCAGACTGTTGGCTCTGATCATCATATTTTTCTTACTAAGCGATTCGATCGGCTAGAAGGTGGACATAGACTGCTATTCACTTCTGCTATGACACAGCTAAAGTACTTTGATGGCAACGACGACGGAGCTAGTTACCTTGAGTTAGCTGAATTTTTAATTGAAAATGGCTCTAATACTCAAGAAGATTTAAAACAGCTTTGGACGCGTATGTTATTTAATATCATGGTTTCAAATAGTGATGATCACTTGCGTAATCATGGCTTTATTTTTGATACTACAGGTTGGCGTTTATCTCCCGCTTACGATATTAACTCTACTCAAAACGCTACGGGATTACATCTAAATATTGATGACAAAGACAATGCTTTAGAAATAGATCTAGCGTTTGATGTTGCACACTACTTTCAACTTAATGTTAAAACTGCTAACGAAATCTATACGCAGGTTAAAAATGCGGTTCAAAAATGGAATGAACTAGCAAAAAATCTCGGCATTTCGCAAGGCGAGCGAGACCTAATGAAAGACTGCTTTATTATTCAATAAATCAAATTAGAGTCATATTTAGGGTTATTATTTTTTAGGGGATTGCCTAACCAACGCCCTTATCGCTCACTTTTACACCGCTGTTTCGTATTCATGACACTTACCTTCCAATTGGGTCTAATTAATTAGTCTACAGATCCCCGCAAAACATGAAATTTTTAGCTAAAAACTATATTCTTGCGCGCAATTATTATTTTAAATAATGGATGAGCACACACATATGACCACATCTCAAGATGCAACGCTTTCAAATGCATCAACAAACACACATACAAGTTCAGCTAATACAAAAAAATCTAAATGGAATCTGCATGACACACAATGGACGCTAAGTCTATTTGGCACGGCCGTTGGTGCGGGTATTTTATTTTTACCTATTAATATTGGCATTGGCGGTTTTTGGCCATTAATTATTATGGCGTGCTTAGCATTCCCTATGACCTTTTGTGCCCACCGTGGCTTAGCACGTTTTGTGCTTTCGTCGAAAAATAAAGATGCCGATTTTACCGATGTAGTTGAAGAGCACTTTGGTGTGACTGCAGGTCGGTTAATTTCCTTGTTGTACTTTTTATCTATATTCCCAATTTTGCTTATTTACGGTGTAGGCTTAACCAATACTGTGGATAGCTTTATGGTTAATCAAATGGGAATGGAGTCACCTTCTCGCGTATTGCTTTCGGGCGTATTAGTTGCGGGTATGATTAGCTTAATGATGGGTGGCGAGCGTTTAATGCTGCGTGCTTTTGCTATTTTAGTTTACCCGCTTGTGGGTATATTGTTGTTTTTATCGCTTTATTTAATCCCAAGCTGGCAAATGCCTGATATGAGCATGCCTGAAATGGGCAGCTTTGGTAAAACGTTGTGGTTATCGATTCCTATTATTGTGTTTTCGTTTAGCCATGCAGCGGCTATCTCAAGCTTTGTAAATGTGCAACGCGGTCATTACGGCGAACAAGCTACACGTAAGTCTGAGGCGATTTTAAAGCGCACTAGCTTGCTACTTATTACCTTTGTCCTATTGTTTGTGTTTTCATGCGTGTTGTCGCTTACAGGCGAGCAAATGGCAGCAGCTAAAGCGGCTAACGTGTCGGTTTTATCGTACCTTGCTAACATCACTGATAACTCGTTTATTGCCACGCTTGGGCCGCTTGTTGCTTTTATTGCTATTACGTCGTCGTTTTTGGGTCACTTTTTAGGAGCACGCGAAAGCTTTACGGGTTTAGTGACTAAACAAACACCATTAAGCGCTGGCGTTGCCGATAAAATTGGTGTGTTAATTATGTTTTTAGCTATTTGGTTTTGCGCTGTTAAAAACCCAAGTATTTTAGACATGATGGATCAACTATCGGGCCCAATCATTGCGATGATTTTATTCATTATGCCAATGATTGCTGTTTATAAAGTGCCTGCACTTCATAAATACCGTAATCGTTTAAGCACGCTATTTATATTGGCAGTTGGCTCACTTGCTGTGTTTGCACTTTTATACAGTATGCTTAAATAAACACTTATTTAAGGCACAAAAAAATGGCGCTCACTGAGCGCCATTTTTAATTTAATTCGTTGCGATTATTCTGTTTCTGGCAGATTACGGCCATAGAATATTTCTTGCATTTCACGAGTCAGTTTAGAGCGAATCTCTTCTTCTTCGTCATCTGATAATTCATCAGTTGAAAGACCAAATAAATAGGTGTTTAAATCGGTTTCTTTTAACATCATTTTGGTATGGAACAGATTTTCTTGATACACGTTCACGTCCATCATTTGGTACGCTTCTTTGGTATCTTCTGTCATGAAGTTTTGAATCGAGTTAATTGCATGATCAATGTAGTGTTTAACACCGTTAATATCGCGGGTAAAACCACGTACACGGTAGTCAATGGTTACTACGTCTGACTCAAGACTATGAATTAAGAAGTTTAACGCTTTAAGTGGCGATATAATGCCACAGGTTGATACTTCAATATCAGCACGGAATGTACAAATACCATCATCAGGGTGAGCTTCTGGGTATGTGTGTACACAAATGTGGCTTTTATCTAAGTGCGCAACAACTGAATCAGGTAATGGGCCTGGTGCTTCGTCAGCATCGTAATTTTGCTGCTCTTCTACTGGCTCTTCTGAAACCAAAATAGTAACACTCGCACCTTGCGGTTCATAATCTTGGCGAGCTACATTTAAAATGTTAGCACCAATGATATCAACAACCTCACCTAAAATGTCGGTTAGTCTATCTGCACTGTACTGCTCATCGATATATTCAATATATTCTTTACGTTGTTGCTCGGTCTTTGCGTAGCAAATGTCGTAAATACTAAAGCTTAAACTTTTGGTTAAATTGTTAAAGCCATGAAGTTTAAGTTTATCGAAGGGTTTGTTCATAATAAACCAACCTATAAATTAGTGAAATCTGCACCTGCAGAATGAAAAGTTCGCGGATTTTATACGAATTTTCCTCATGGAAAAAGCGTTATTTTCCTTGATCTTGCACAACTTCGTGGCTATGCGTAATTTCTACTGTTTTATCAAGCATTAATGCAACAGAACAATACTTTTCAGCAGAGAGCGAAACGGCGCGAGCTAGGTGCTTTTCAGACACATTATTGCCTTTAACAACAAAGTGTAGGTTGATTTTAGTGAATACGCGGGGGGCTGTTTCGGCACGCTCTGCGCTAAGCTGAACTTGCACGTCTGAAAAATCTTGTTTCGCTTTTTTTAAAATACTGACCACGTCAACTGATGAACAACAGCCGACTGACATTAAAACCATTTCCATTGGGCTTGGTGCTGCGCTATCGCTACCTGCATCAAAAACAATATTATGATTAGAATTAGAACGACCAATAAACGTGTCGCCTTCAACCCATTTTACATTTGCTTGCATGTGCTTATCTCAAAAAAAATATTTTCTCGATTGTAAGCAACTTAGCCGCAGTTGCAAATGAAATTGCGTTACGCGGCTATATAAGCAATTGATTAGTACTGTTGCGAAACTGCGCTGTCGAATAAGTTTTTAACTAAACCAGCAAATTCATCTATAAAGGCGTGCTGTTCGACTGTGACAGGCTGTGAGGTGATACTACTGAGGACTTCTTCTAAATCGTAAACTATGCCGTCAACTTCGCGTACAATTAAGCTACGCTGCTCTGTATTAAGCTCTTTGTGTTGCTCGCAAATACGCATCACGTTTTCGGCAATCACATCTTCGATTAATTCCATTACCGTTGGAGCACCTGGTTTTATTTCGCCTGGCTTCTCAAACAACGCTAAATTTTGAGTTAGATACATGATCAGATCATCGTACCCTTGCCTATCTAAAACCATTTTTTACACCACCATAAAATAATTAATTGCCATGATTTAAGCAGAAAGCAATTCAAATTACTAGCTTTGCAAGACCGCAATACTTATAAAAGCAGCCAAAGCTGCTTTTATACGTAAAAAGTATCAAAATAAATTGCTACTTAATCTATTTTTAAACCTGGGCTTAATGTTGCTGGCATTGCTACTTTTTCAAGTTCAACTGACGCAACAGGGTATGCACAGTAATCGGCAGCGTAATACGCGCTTGCTCTGTGATTACCTGATGCGCCGATACCACCAAATGGTGCTGCGCTTGATGCGCCAGTGATTGGACGGTTCCAGTTAACAATACCTGCGCGAATACGACGTAAGAAATGATCGTAATCGGCTTCGTTGTCACTTAATAAACCAGCTGACAAACCAAACGTTGTATCGTTTGCTTTATCAATTGCTTGGTCAAAGTCGTCAAAGCGGAATACTTTTAATAACGGGCCAAAGTGTTCTTCATCTGGGAAATCACTAATATTTGTACACTCAATAATACCTGGTGTTACAAAGCCTGTGTTAGCTGTGTGCTCAAGCTCTACAAGTACTTGACCGCCAAGCTCAACTAGCTCGTTTTGCGCCTTAACCATGCCAGCTGCTGCCGTAGATGAGATCATAGAGCCCATAAATGGCTGGTCTGCATCGTCATAGTTACCTACTTTAATCGCTTTGGTGGCTGTAATTAAACGCTCTAAAATCACATCGCCTTTGCTACCTGTTGGTAAAAACAATTTACGTGCACAGGTACAACGTTGACCACTTGAGATAAACGCAGATTGAATAATATCGTGAACAACCGCTTTAGTATCTTCAACATCGGTAATAATAAGTGGATTATTACCACCCATTTCTAGCGCTAAAATTTTACCTGGTTGGCCTGCAAACTGTTCATGTAAAATATGACCCGTACGCGAAGAACCTGTAAAGAATAAGCCATCAATCCCTTTGTGAGCAGCAAGGGCTTTGCCCGTTTCTACTTCACCTTGAACAAGGTTAATTACACCTGCTGGTAAACCTGCTTTTTCCCAAAGTTTAAGCGTAAGCTCGGCTACTTTAGGTGTTAATTCAGACGGTTTAAATACAACCGTGTTACCCGCTAAAAGCGCAGGCACAATGTGACCATTGGGTAAGTGACCCGGAAAGTTATACGGACCGAATACTGCAACAACGCCATGTGGCTTATGACGGATCATTGCACGCCCTAGCGGCATTGCATTTTCTACGTCGCCTGTGCGCTCTAAAAATGCTTTTTCAGAAATGGCAATTTTACCAACCATAGCACCCGCTTCTGTGCGAGTTTCCCATAGTGGCTTACCTGTTTCTTGTGCGATAGTAACAGCGAGCTCTTCGCTGCTTTCTTTTAATTGTGCTGCAAATGCTTTAACTATTTCTAAACGTTCGCTAAAGCTTTTATCAGCCCATGCATAAAATGCTTCGCGCGCGGCATTAACGGCGTTATCTACTTGCGCCGCTGTTGCTGAAGATGCCTGCCAAATAATGTCGTTATTTGCAGGGTTTACTGAATTAAATTCTGTGCCTTGGCCTTGTGACCATTGACCATTAATAAATTGTGCAGGATGAGCCATCATACTTTCTCCTAAATTAAATCGTGGTTGCGTTAATTATATCGCCCGCTTGTAGATGCAATGCATCAGCTATTGCTTGCGATAAAACAATACTTTTCACTCGACTATCAAACGACATAGGTGTAACTGTGGCTCTAAAGCCTTCGAGTTTTTCGTTCGCTAATAGCACCATTGTATCGCCTGCTGCCATTTCACCAATTTCAACAGTAAAACTGTTGGCATTGCGAATGGTGGCAATATTATCAACTTTTGCTTCAACCGTTGGACCAGCATCAAAAATGTCTACGTAACCATTAAATGTAAAGCCTTCACTTTTTAATAGCTCAATTGCTGGACGCGTATTGTCGTGCACTTGCCCGATAACAGCTTGCGCATCTTTACTTAGCAAGTTTACGTAAATTGGGTATTTAGGCATGAGTTCAGCAATAAAAACTTTTTGACCAATACCGGTAAGGTAATCGGCTGTTGGAAAGTCCATTGAGAAAAAGTGCTCTTCTAGCCACTGCCAAAAAGGACTGCTGCCATCTTCGTCAGACACACCGCGCATTTCTGCGATAACGGTTTGCGCAAAACGTGCTTGGTGCTGTTTTATAAACATAAAACGCGCTTTAGACAGTAATTTACCGTTACAGTTTTTACGATACGCTTCTTTTAAAAATAATGTACATAATTCTGTAGCCCCTGTGTAGTCGTTACACAGAGTCAAAATATCGACCGCTTTATATACATCTAATGTACGTGACGAGTGAATTACTTTACTTAAATGGTAATGATAAAACGCATCATCAAGCCCTACCGCAGCTTCAATTGCAGATGTGCCTACAACCTCACCGGTTTCGCTATCTTCAAGAACAAACAGGTAGCCTTCATCACCTGGTTGTGATGTTTGTTTAGCAAATGACTCTACTGAATGGCCTATTTTCTTTTGTAATAGCGCTTCGTTTAATGGCAAAGAGGTAAAACCATGCCCTGATTCGTGGGCAATTTTCAGTAATGCTGAATAATCATTTTGCTGGATTGGGCGAAGGATCATCATGAGTCCGCTTGCTCCCTTATAAATAACGGTAAATAGGAATTGCAGGGCAAGCAATGCTTGCCCTTAATTTGTTGGTTAAGGTATTACCCTTTTACAACGTTGGCTACTGCTTTTTCAAAGCGTGCCATACCTTCACGAATATCCGCTTCAGGAATGACTAACGATGGAGTAAAACGTACTACGTCTGCACCCGCTACTAATGACATAAGACCTTGCTCAGTCCCTGCCACTAAAAACTCTTTTGCACGACCTTTGTATTGCTCGTTTACTACCGCACCAATTAATAAACCTTGGCCGCGAATTTCGCTAAATACATTGTATTTTTCGTTAACCGCAGTCAGTAGTTCGTTAAATAAAGCCGCTTTTGCTTTAACGCCAGCAAGTACCTCTGGTGTATTTACTGTATCAAATGCAGCTTCTGCTACAGCACACGCAAGCGGGTTGCCGCCATAAGTAGAACCATGAGTACCTACTTTAAGGTGCTGTGCAATTTCAGTTGTTGTGATCATAGCGCCAATCGGGAAACCGCCGCCAAGTGCTTTAGCGGTAGTTAAAATATCAGGTACTACGTTTAAGCCTTGGTATGCGTATAAATCGCCAGTACGACCAACACCCGTTTGAACTTCATCAAAAATAAGCAGTGCGTTATGTTTAGTACATAAATCGCGAACGCCTTGAGCAAATTCATCAGTTGGCGAAATAATACCGCCTTCACCTTGTAGTGGTTCCATCATTACGGCACATGTTTTATCACTAATAAGCGCTTCAAAAGCAGCTAGGTCGTTGTAATCACAATGTACAATGTCACCAGGTTTTGGACCAAAGCCATCTGAATATGCCGCTTGGCCGCCAACCGTTACGGTAAAGAAAGTACGACCGTGAAAACCTTTGTTGAATGCAATGATTTGTGATTTTTCTGCGCTGAATTTATCAAGCGCAAAACGACGTGCTAGTTTAAGCGCGGCTTCATTGGCTTCTGCGCCAGAGTTAGCAAAGTAAACTTTTTCAGCAAATGTCGCATCAACCATTTTTTTAGCTAGGCGTAGTGCCGGCTCGTTGGTCATTACATTTGATAGATGCCAGATTTTTTCGCCTTGCTCTTTTAATGCGCCTACTAATGCAGGATGGCAATGGCCAAGACAGTTAACTGCAATACCACCAGCAAAGTCGATAAACTCTCTACCTTGTTGATCCCATACGCGAGAGCCTTCGCCTCGAACAGGGATTACGCTTGAAGGTGCGTAGTTAGGAACCATTACGTGATCAAATAATTCGCGATTGACTGTCATTTTATTTCCTCTTAATTGTGAGCAACACAAAACATCAAAATAGGTGTTTGGTTACTATTTGTAACCAACTTTATAGGCAAGATCAGTAGCCTGATAATTGCGCAAAATTGTTTTGTGGTTCAATTTTCAGACGCACATTATTTCAGAATTACTGATATCTGTCTCGTTAAAAACTTTCATGTATCCCTTGAAAATAAAGGGCTAAAGATATTATTTCATAGATAGTGAATAACTATTTGCATAGCCAATTGCGATCAATTTTAAGTAACTAACCGCATGAGCACTGAAGAGTACACGCTTTAAGCATCTAATTTACGATATAACAATCAAATGAGAATGAATGGTTAGTCGCTAAAAAATTAACAAAAATTTCAATTTTTTAGTCAATTTGAATAGCTAAATTAGTAAAATTACTTGTTTGGAGGGTTTTTAACTCCGTTTTAGTGAACTTAAAGTGCGAAAACCACGCCACTATTTCGTCTGGTTCAATAAGCTGATGCTCTTTTAAGCTTAAATACTGAGAATAACAGCGAGCTTTTAGCATAACCTCAGTTAAAGGCAGCATTGAGTCACCTTTTTCTACTCCACTTACCAATTGCTGCATTACACCTTTAAAGGGTAAATACCTCAGCGCCATTTTTTCAATCACTTTAGCGCTCACTTCTAAAGATTTATTATTAAGTAAAGTGGTTAAAAACAGAGGGTCGGGCTTAAGTTCCAATAACGCAGTGTGTAGATCTTTTTCGTTTTCTTTACGAGCTAGCTGTACTTTACGCTGCCATACTTGCTCAAACGTTTTTAAATATAAACGCGTTAACGCAACACGCCCAATATCTAAAAGCATACCTAGAGTAAATGCATGCACTTCATTCACATCATTCATTTGCGCTATTTTTTGCGCAGCTAGGGCATTGGCCATTACGCTTTCATTGAGCCTACGCTTTAATAATGAAAAGGGTTCTGTGCTGTGCGGCATCCAATGACGTACTGCAAATGTAGGAATGATAAATCGTAAATTTTCAAGGCCAATATAACGAAGCGCTAAAGCAGGGTTATCCACTTTTACTGAGGTATTTTTACTGCGCTGCTTACGATAATAAGGCAAGTTAACAAAAGTTACGAGCTCTCGTCCGAGCCAACTTAGATCATTAATTAATGGCTCTAACCGCCCAATCGACGCCGACTTAACAGCAAGAATATCAAGAATAGTAGCAATACCATCCTCTATCCCTAATGTATTTTCGATGACGGCGTCTATGTCGTTGAGCTGTTTAAAAATAGCCGTTTCGATCGCGTTATGAAGCACTTCACTCGCTTGTGCACGATACTTATGATGAGCTGTACTACCTTGCTGACGCTTATGTTGAGCAGCCACTTCTACTTGCAGTAAAGTGCGCTGTTTCATTGGTTCGCCATAATCAATATCTAACGTATGGATAAAGCCAATTTGTTGATGTGCAAAACTATGGCCAAGCAACAAGT
Source organism: Pseudoalteromonas sp. SG45-5 (assembly GCF_014164085.1). Taxonomy (NCBI): domain Bacteria; kingdom Pseudomonadati; phylum Pseudomonadota; class Gammaproteobacteria; order Alteromonadales; family Pseudoalteromonadaceae; genus Pseudoalteromonas; species Pseudoalteromonas sp. SG45-5. Next base: position 43,282 of record NZ_JACJEM010000019.1, read on the forward strand.
CATGCGCTCGTTGGTTAAGTATTTTTGCAGTACGCTGTTGCGATGCGAGTTCAGTCATAACATCCATTAATTAATAAACATACATTTAATAGTACTAGATTAAAACCGAGTTAAAAAGTTATCAAGCAATTCTAAGCCTTGCTCAGTTAAAATTGCTTCAGGGTGAAACTGCACACCTTCAATTGCTAGTTCTTTATGAAGTAACCCCATAATTTCGTCAAACTCGCCTTGCTCAGTCTGAGTCCATGCGGTTACTTCAAGTTCTTTAGGCAAAGTTTGTGCTTTAACCACTAAAGAATGATAACGGCACACTGTTAATGGGTTAACTAAATCTTTAAACACACCTTTATTGGTATGAATTATAGGTGATGTTTTACCGTGCATTATTTTTTTTGCACGGACTACGTCGCCACCCAAAGCTTGTGCGATAGTTTGATGCCCCAAGCAAATACCTAAAATAGGGTATTGACCTTTTAACTGCTCAACCACACTTAACGAGACACCCGCTTCGTCAGGCGTGCATGGCCCCGGCGATAAAACGATATGCTGCGGGTTTAACTGTTTTATTTGTGCAATGCTTAGCTCATCATTACGTTTAACTAACACGTCTTGATCTAATCGCTGAAAATATTGCACTAAGTTATAGGTAAACGAATCGTAGTTATCGATCATTAAAAGCATGTAATAAAGCACTCAAAGTAATTATTTATCGCGGATTATTTCCGCACCACGCATTCTAACTCAAGCGGTTAAAAGTGTCAGCGGTTTGTAGAGGCGATTTAATCGCGTCACGAGGCTTATTATTAATCAGCATAATGACCATGACTGCGTACTCTATCGCTCTTCCTTTAAAATAAATCAAGCGAATATGTTCCTAAAAAAACATTGCCATTAACTTACGTTAAAGAGATGCTAGTAATATCTAAGATAAATAACGTTAAATTATGTCCAAATATATACTCTCCATTGATCAGGGAACAACAAGCTCTCGCGCTATTTTATTCACAAAAGACGCTGACGCTTTTGATTTAGCTCAACAGGAATTCCCACAGCATTTCCCTCAAAATGGCTGGGTTGAACATGATCCAAATGACATTTTGCAAACCGTGCTCAGTACTAGTCGAGAAGTGATGGCTAAAAATAACGTTAAGCCTGAAGAAATTATTGCCATTGGAATTACTAACCAGCGCGAAACGACGCTGGTATGGAACAAAAAAACAGGAAAGCCGATTTATAACGCCATTGTTTGGCAAGACAGACGCACCAGCGACTATTGTAAAAAGCTTAGCAGCGATGAGCTTTGCCAAACCATTAGCGAAAAAACAGGCCTATTACTCGACCCTTATTTTTCAGCGACTAAAATTCGCTGGATTTTAGATAATGTTAAAGGTGCAAAAGAGCAAGCTGATGCTGGCGAACTTGCTTTTGGCACTGTTGATACGTACTTACTTTGGCACCTAACTGGTGGTAAAGCGCACCGCACAGATGCAACAAATGCGTCACGCACCATGTTATTTAATATTCATACTCAGCAGTGGGATCAGGCGTTACTCGACTTATTTGATATTCCTACATCTATGTTGCCAGAAGTAATGGACTCAGCGGCTGAGTTTGGTTCAACAAGCGCTGATATTTTTGGCGCACCAATTCGTGTGTGTGGTATTGCTGGCGATCAACAAGCCGCACTTATTGGCCACGCCTGTTTTGAACAAGGTATGGCTAAAAGTACATACGGTACCGGCTGTTTTTTAATGCTAAATACAGGCGAAAAAGCACTCACATCTAAAAATCGTTTACTTACAACCGTTGCCTATCGCTTAAAAGGAAAACCAACCTATGCCATTGAAGGCAGTATTTTTATGGCGGGTGCCACCATGCAATGGATTGTTGAAGGTTTAAAATTACTCAGTCATGCAGGTGAGAGTGAATCTTTAGTTAAAGATGTCCCGCTGGATCATGGTGTATTTTTAGTTCCCTCATTTACAGGTTTAGGCGCACCTTATTGGGATGCTAATGCACGTGGCGCAATATTGGGGCTCACACGCGACTCTGGTATTAGTACCATTGTTGCAGCAGCGTTGCAGTCAGTTGGTTATCAAACTAAAGATTTACAAAAAGCGATGGAGCGTGATGGCTTGCGCCCAAGTGTACTTAGGGTGGATGGTGGTATGGTTAAAAACAATTGGGTAATGACGTTTTTATCCAATATTTTAGGTGCCACAGTTGAGCGCCCAGTGGTCACTGAAACAACCTCTTTAGGCGTAGCCTATTTAGCAGGCTTACACACTGGAGTCTTTGAATCAACTCAGCAGCTGTCAAAAATGTGGGTATGCGAGCGTCGCTTTGAGCCAACAATGAGCGCCGATGAACGTAACGATCTATACGCAAAATGGCAGCACTGCGTAGCGCAGGTATGCTTATCGAGCGAAGATAGCTAACCGTTAAACGGCGCAAAACAGTTATCAAGCCGATGACTTGAAATTACAAGCCACGACTAACTAACCCTAACCAAACAAGGTGATCGATGAAACTAATAAATAACGACTATGACTTACTCGTCATCGGTGGCGGAGTTAATGGTACAGGTATAGCTGCAGATGCTGCAGGTAGAGGGCTCAAAGTACTGCTATGTGAACAATCAGATCTCGCCTGCGCAACATCCTCAAATAGCTCTAAGTTGATCCACGGTGGTTTACGCTACCTTGAACATTACGAATTTAGATTAGTAAAAGAGGCATTAACAGAGCGTGAGGTATTATTAAAAAATGCGCCTCATATTATGTGGCCGCTAACTTTTAGATTACCCCATCAACCTCATTTACGCCCTGCTTGGATGATCCGCATTGGCTTGTTTATCTACGACAATTTAGCAAAGCGCGTTACCTTACCTGCATCCAAAAGTATAAAATTTGATGAGCATAGTGTATTAGAGTCTTCTATAACTAAAGGCTTTGAATACGCTGATGGTTGGGTTGATGACTCCCGATTAGTGGTTTTAAATGCCCTTGCAGCAAAAAATAAAGGCGCCATTATTGCCACGCAAACCAAATGTATAAAAGCACAGCGCAAACAAGATAAGTGGCAAGTAACACTTGAGCAGCAGGATTCTAAATCGCAATATAGTATTTCAGCCAAAGGCATTGTTAATGCAACAGGTCCTTGGGTTGCCAAGCTGTTTGATGATGCATTAACAGAAAAATCGCCACAAAATATCCGCCTTGTTAAAGGCAGTCACATTATTGTGCCTCGCATTCACAGCCAACCACATGCTTATATTTTGCAAAATAAAGACCAGCGCATTGTATTTGTTAGCCCTTTCGAGGATGACTATTCTTTAATTGGTACTACCGATGTTGAATACAAAGGCGCTGCGCGAAATGTGAAAATAAGTAATGAGGAAATCGATTACTTAATCAACGTAACGAACAGTTATTTTAAAAAACAGATTAAATACGACGATATAGTGCATACCTTTTCGGGTGTACGACCGTTACTCGACGATGAATCGGTTGATGCCCAATCGGTCACTCGTGATTATAAATTAACGCTTTCTAGCGAAAATAAACAAACACCGTTACTAAGTGTCTTTGGCGGAAAAATAACAACCTATCGTAAACTCTCTGAAAATGCGGTTGATAAACTCCAAGAGTTTTACCCACAAATGGGCCCCGCATGGACTAAAGACAGCGCATTACCTGGTGGTGGCTTTAGCTGCGTAGAGCGGTTAAAATCTGAGTTTAAAAGTAACTATAATTGGTTGCCCGCAGAAATATTGAATCGCTTTATACGCACTTATGGTACACGCACTAAAAACATTTTAGGCTATGCAAAACAGTTAACTGATTTAGGCCAAAACTTTGGCCACGGTTTATTTGCCGCTGAAGTTGATTTTTTATTGCAAGAAGAATGGGCACAAAACGCACACGATCTATTGTGGCGTCGCACCAAGCTTGGCCTGCGCTTTGACGACGCACAAACCGCAGCGCTTAGTGATTACATCGAGCAACGCTTAGCAGTAGGAGGTTAATTAAATATTAGGGCTAACTTTGCGTCGTGAGATGCTCATTTAGCAAGCGTTTTTCTTGTGTTGAAAGCGCTTGTTTAGCCTTGGCAGTAAAATCATATCTCACCATAATTGCTTTACCTATTGCGCAGCATTTATCGTGTTGCCATGCCTCTTGGCGTAACACAAAAGAACTAGTGCCTATATGCTCTACAGAGGTTTTGACTGTTACCTCATAGCCATAAAACAACTCACCAACAAACGACACTTCTATTTTGGCAATAATTAATTTCCAGTCGTGTGGGTTAAGATCAGGAGTAAAAAATTTAAAAATAGGGGCACGTGCAACTTCAAACCATACAGGGAGTACTGTATTGTTAATGTGTCCGAGCGCATCTGTTTCACTAAAGCGCGGCATCACTTTTTCAATAAACATAATAATCCTTATAAAAGGTAACTCATGACGGACTTTATTCGCGTATTCGATAATGCGCTAAGCAATGATTTTTGCGATAACTTTATTACTACATTCACGCAAAGCCCGCATGTAAAACAAGGGGTCACATCAGGCGGAGTCGATTTAAAGAAAAAAGACAGCCACGATTTACATTTAAATAATCACCCCGAATATGCCCAGCAATTAAAACATATTCAGCAAACCACTGCACAGTATGTTTTTAAATACATTGAAGAACATATTTTTATGATGATCGGAGCATTTGGCTTAAAGGTTTATCACCCAAAAACAGCTGAAGTTGTCGATTTAACTCAAGAAAATTTTGAAGACGTGGGTAAACCGCAATTACCTTTGCTTGTTCAGCAAATTTTTAGACTCGGTAATATTCAAGCGCAAAAATATGAGGTAAATAAAGGTGGCTATCCTTATTGGCACAGTGAAGTTTATCCGCAGCTACAGCATAACGAAGCTTTGCATCGCGTATTGTTATTCATGTTTTATTTAAACGATGTGCAAGAAGGTGGTGAAACAGAGTTTTACTATCAAAATCGTAAAATAGCACCTAAAAAAGGCACAATGGTAATAGCGCCTGGCTACTTTACACATACTCACCGAGGCAATAAGCCTGTATCTAACGATAAGTATATTTTAACATCGTGGGTACTGTTTAATCGTGCAGAACAAATATATGGTGCGCCTGAAAGTTAGCGCACCACAATCAGTATGATTTAACCTAGTAGTTCATCAAATAAATCAAATAACTGATCCAACTCTTCGATGGTGTTGTAATGCATGCAACCTATGCGCACTACACCGCCTTTGTCGAGAACGCCTAGTTGTTCACACAAGCCTTGTGCATAAAAATTACCATCCCACACACAGATGTGATGCTTGCCTAAAAATTCAGACACTGCACGCGGCTCAAGCCCTTCGAAAATTAAAGCAAAGGTCGGTGTACGTTCGGTTAAGCGATCAAAGTCATCAATACCGAATAATTTTATACGCGGATAATTAACTAAGCGCGTTAAAAAGTGCTCACTAAGCGCCATTTCGTGCTGTTTAGTTTTAGCAAAAGCCACGCTTAACTTTTCGCGTCGTGAATAACTATCGTCAAGCTCGCTAATTGCCGCAATGTAATCAACAGCGGCTATAAAACCTGCCATTGCTTCAAAACTTTGTGTGCCGGTTTCCCAGCGACCTGGCGCTACGTCTTTAGCTGGCTCAACTTTGTAGGGAGTAAACCCCTCTAAGTGTTCTTTTTTGCCGTAAACCATGCCTAAATGCGGACCAAAAAACTTATACGCAGAACAGGCTAAAAAGTCACAATCAAGCGCTTGTACATCAACAAGTTCGTGCGGTGCGTAATGTACGGCATCAACATAAACAAGTGCGCCTACAGCGTGAGCAAGCTTTACAATACGTTTAATATTGTTAATTGAACCTGTGGTATTTGAGGCATACGTTACCGCTACAAGCTTAGTGTTGCTGTTTAATAAACTTTCAAACTGCGCCATATCTAAGCTGCAATCAGCTTCGTTAATTAAAGCCGTATTAACTTTAACGCCTTTATCTTCTGCAGCTTGTTGCCACGACGATACATTCGAGAAGTGATCAGCATTGGTTACAATTATTTCATCGCCAGCCTGCCAATCACGTGAAATTGCACGGCTAAAGCTAAATGTTAGGCTGGTCATGTTTGGACCAAACACAATTTGTTGTGAGCTAGGTGCATTGAGTAAATCAGCCGCCGCTTGGCGCGCATTCGCCATTAACTCAACCGTTTTATCACTTGAAAAAAATGCACCGCCTAAGTTTGAGTTGTAATGCCCTAAATAAGCCGTCATTGCATTAAGTACTTGCTGTGGTACTTGCGAACCACCTGGACCATCTAAAAAGACCGGCGATTTACCATCAACGTTTTGCATTAGTGCAGGAAACTGCCCACGTAATTGCGCTATGTTCATACTTATTCCTTAAGACGTTAATACGAAACAATCCAGGTAACCTAGTTTGCTCGCATCAATTTTGTTCATAGGTGTTGCGTTATGCCATACTTGACGGTCATTTATTAATGCAAACATACCGTCTTTTATTTCCATTTTAAAACAAGGCTCAGCTTGCTTGTTTTCGTATACAAGTAGTTCGCCACCTTCTAAATTTTCGTGAGAAACACCACATACGCACACATGATCAAACCCATCCTGATGAACGCCTTCTGGCGCTGCGGGTGTATCACTATCAATGGCAAGCATACGGAACTGATGAATTTCTATATCACGCTGCTCATCAATACCGGTAATTTGGCAAAACTCATTTACAATATTTTTCATACCTTCTGATTCAAGCAAGCTTTGCTCTAGATTTTCATAGGTGCGCTCTACATTACCTTGAAAGGTATTAATTGAATCATCTTGCACAAATGCTTTAGTTTTTTGTAACTGTAATTCACCATTTTGCATTTTAACTACTGAATAACGACGTTTTCGAAAAGCACCATCTGCATATGGATTAGCAGGTAGGTTATCAAAAGAAGGCTTAACCAAATCAATGTTTATTTGGTTAATAAAACGAAGTTGCAGTAAATTCTGGTTGTTTAATGCTGTCATAAAATCTCGCCTAAAATAATGAGAATATTGGCGAGGATTTTAATGCATTTTGAGAGAATTTTTTGCTTTATTACTTACTTTAAAAGCAACTTAAGACCAGAGTTAATACAATAATGTAAAAAAAACAACATGAACTATCTAATATTTATTTTAGCCAATAAAAAACCCGCCGAAGCGGGTTTTTAAACAAACTTTAAAAATTATACAGCTTGTTGAATAATCACTTTATCTGCTTTTTTAGTGTAAGCAGGCATACGGTGGAAGTTCAAGTAACGGTATGTATCTGACGCCGTTGCATTGATCTTCGCTGCGTATTCTTGGTACTCAGCAGATGTTGGTAATCTACCTAAAATAGCCGCTACTGCAGCAAGTTCAGATGATGCTAAGAATACGTTTGCGCCATTACCTAAACGGTTAGGGAAGTTACGTGTAGAAGTAGACACAACCGTTGCTTTATCTGCAACACGTGCTTGGTTACCCATACATAGTGAACAACCTGGAGTTTCGATACGTGCGCCAACACGACCAAAAATACCGTAGTAACCTTCTTCTGTAAGCTGATCTTTATCCATCTTAGTAGGTGGAGCAACCCAAAGCTGAGTCGGTAATTGACCTTTAAAGCCATCAAGCAACTTACCAGCAGCACGGAAATGACCGATGTTTGTCATACAAGAACCGATAAATACTTCGTCGATTTTCTCGCCAGCAACGTCAGAAAGAAGACGCGCATCATCAGGGTCATTTGGTGCACAAAGAACAGGTTCTTTAATTTCGGCTAAATCGATATCAACTATATGAGCGTACTCAGCGTCTTTATCAGCTTCCATAAGCTCTGGATTAGCTAACCAATCTTGCATTGCAGTAATACGACGTTCAATCGTACGTACATCACCGTAACCTTCAGAGATCATCCACTTAAGCATAACAATGTTTGATTCTAGGTATTCAGAGATAGACTCTTTAGATAATTTAACTGTACAACCAGCTGCAGAACGCTCTGCAGATGCATCTGATAGTTCAAACGCTTGCTCAACAGTTAGGTGCTCAACGCCTTCAATTTCTAGTACGCGACCAGAGAATTCGTTAATTTTACCTTTTTTCTCAACTGTTAATAAACCTTGTTTGATGCCGTAATAAGGGATTGCATGTACTAGGTCACGTAAAGTAATACCTGGCTGCATTTCGCCTTTAAAACGAACCAAAATTGATTCAGGCATATCAAGTGGCATAACACCGGTTGCTGCTGCGAATGCTACTGCACCCGAACCCGCTGGGAATGAAATACCTAATGGGAAACGAGTATGTGAATCACCACCAGTACCTACGGTATCTGGTAATAACATACGGTTTAACCATGAGTGAATAATACCATCACCTGGGCGAAGTGAAACACCGCCACGGTTCATGATGAAATCAGGAAGCGTATGGTGAGTGTTTACATCGATAGGCTTAGGGTAAGCTGATGTATGACAGAAAGACTGCATTGTTAAATCTGCAGAGAAACCTAAACATGCTAGATCTTTTAGTTCATCACGTGTCATAGGACCTGTTGTATCTTGCGAACCAACAGTTGTCATTTTAGGCTCACAGTACTGACCTGGGCGAATACCTGCAACGTTACATGCTTTACCAACCATTTTTTGCGCTAATGTAAAGCCTTTATCTGAAACTTCTGTTGCTGTTGGTACTTTAAATGTATCAGTTGCACCTAAGCCAAGAGATGTACGCGCTTTATCAGTTAAACCACGACCGATAATTAGTGGAATACGACCACCAGCACGAACTTCATCTAAGATCACATCAGACTTAAGTTCAAAAGTAGAAATTACTTTATCAGTACCATGTTGCTTAACAACACCTTCATATGGATAGATGTCGATTTGTTCGCCCATGTTGAGTTCATCAACATTTAATTCGATTGGTAATGCGCCTGAATCTTCCATTGTGTTGAAGAAGATTGGCGCAATTTTATTACCTAAACATACACCGCCAACACGCTTGTTTGGTACGAATGGGATATCATCGCCCATAAACCAAAGTACAGAGTTAGTTGCAGATTTACGAGAAGAACCCGTACCAACAACGTCACCTACGTATGCAAGTGGTAAACCTTTGGTTTTTAATTCTTCAAGCTGAGTAATTGGACCTACTTCGCCCGCTTTATCAGGTGTAATACCGTCACGTTCAATTTTTAGCATTGCTAAAGCATGCAGTGGGATATCTGGACGAGACCATGCATCTGGTGCAGGAGACAAGTCATCAGTATTTGTTTCGCCAGTTACTTTAAATACAGTTACTGAGATCTTTTCAGCAACCGCTGGTTTATTAGTAAACCATTCTGCATTTGCCCAAGACTCAATAATTTGCTTAGCGAATGTGTTACCTGCTTTTGCTTTTTCTTCTACATCGTAGAACGCATCAAACATAAGTAATGTGTTTGAAAGGCCTTTTACTACGATCGGCGCAAGCGTTTCATCATCAAGTAGGTCAATCATAGGTGCGATATTGTAACCACCTAACATTGTACCTAACAGTTCTGCTGCTTTTTCTTTAGAAATAAGTGGAGAATTAGCTTCACCTTTAGCAACTGCCGCTAAAAATCCTGCTTTAATATAAGCAGCATCATCCACGCCTGCAGGAATGCGGTGAACTAATAAATCTAAAATGAACTCTTCTTCACCAGCCGGTGGAGTTTTAATTAATTCAATAAGATCAGCTGTTTGCTGAGCATCTAATGGCGCTGGTACGATACCTAACGCGGCACGTTCTTCTACGTGTTTACGATATTCTTGTAGCACAATATTGCCCTCTTGGTGACGTGAAAGTATCCGGTAGCGCTTCATGCGCAACATATTACCCAATACTTATAGTATTCTATCGCGTGATTATAAAGCTTTTATAGATAGATGAAAATCCATCCAGTTACGCAACTGATTATACCGACTATAAATATTATGAATAGTGGTTAGGTTAAAATCTATTTTCATGAATGTTTATTAAGTAAGAATCATTGCTATTTAACCTTAACTCTGGTTAAGGGATTTACTAACATATTGAATTATTGTGATATTTAAATTTATTTTTTCTAGTCAGAGATTTTCAGTGAAAACAAGGCGAATTTACGCGTCAATAGCGGGTCTATTGCAAGTAAATTCAACGCAGTTAGCGTTGAAAATAGCTGCTCGAGATGGGTTTATTATCCAGAGTTCAGGTTATTTATAGTTTATCGACAGTTGATCCGCATCCATGTAGTTGTATATCAGAAAATTTTAACGCAGTTAGGCGTCAGGTTTAATCCCTCAAATTGATAAAGTTCCATTGTTATAACGTTACCTACTTTTAATATACGCATAAAAAAACCCAGCGCGTGGCTGGGTTTACAAAACTTAAATTCTAACTATTAACGCTTAACTTTTACGCGCTCAACAGTTGATACATGAGCTTCAACACGACGGTTTTCTGCGTGTGCAGCTTTAGTATTAGCTGTATTTTTAAGACGTTCTTCGCCGTAGCCTACAGTACTAATACGATCTCTTGAAATACCATCTTTAACTAACTCATCAGCAACATCATCTGCACGCTTTTTAGATAGTTTTTTGTTGTAACTTGCGTCACCAACAGCTGAAGCATGACCTTCAAGTAATACTGTTGTCTCTGTATGCTCTTTCAAAAACTTTGATACCGCAGCAATGTCGTCAAAATATTGTTGCTTAACCATCGCAGAGTCATGTGGGAATGTAACTAATAAGCTAGTCGTTACCTTAGCTTCTTCATATAAAGTACATCCATCGCTATCAACTGCATCTATCATTGGTGTGTTTGCACATTTATCATCTGCATTAACAACACCATCATTGTCGCTATCAGCAGGAGTTGCAACTGGTGCTTCAACAACTACAGGTTCTGGTGCCGGTTTAACAGGCTCAGCAGGTGCAGAGTTTTGGCCAAATAAGTAGTTAATACCAATTTTAGCGCCTAAATCTGTATAACCTTTATCAAGACCTTGATAAACGGCTGTTTCTGCATTTACAAACAAGCCGTCTGTGATGAAATGTTGGTAACCAACACCTGCATTTAAAAACGTATTATCTTTAACAACGTCAATTTCTTTAATACCGAATAAACCGTAAAAAGGACCGCCATTAAAGTGGTACAAACCGTCAATGCCGTAACGCTCACCGTCAACATTGTTGCGGTTACCATTTACTTTATCAAAAGCGTTAAAATCCATGTCTGCATATTCAATTCGTGCACTCCAGTAATCACTGAAACGGTAGCCTACTTCAGCACCCCAACCAGTCGACTCATTGATATCAAGGCCAGCTTGAGCGCGGATATTTTCCCATGAAGCATCGTAGTAATCACCGAATGCACCAATGTAAAAGCCTTCTTCTTTATCTGCAGCAAATGTAGACGCACTAGTTGCAGCTAGCGCAATTGCGATTGCAAGTGATTTTAATTTCATTGTTTTGTTCCCATTTTTTTAACAACTAATAAATTGTAGCTAATGAACTCTAGCTCAACCAGTTTTGTACAGACTACCTTAACCTTTGTTAATCGATACTTAACGAAAACAAAGGTTATTTTAATTGCATCGGATAATACCACTTGAACATGACTTACCCTAGCGATGACGTGTTTACGATTAAAAATGGCTCTTTATAATCATGCAATTACATTTGCAATCAATGATTAAGTACCACAAAAGGTGCGATAACCATTATCACTCTCTGGCACAGCCTGAAATTCTAATAATTCCTCACTCTCTAAATATGGGTTATTTATCACTTTCGTAAAGCGATTTAACACATCACTTGAGCCAAATTCATTATACTCGGTAATTATTTTTTCGATAATGTAATTTCGTGGAATGACTCTAGGATTAGCTTGGCGCATTGTTTGATAGCTATTTTCATCAGTGCGGTGATGCCACTTTATAGCCCACTGTGCTAGCACGTCTGGCACTGTCGCTTTATATTTCAATGATTCAGTTAATGCATCAAAGGTATTGGTGTAATCTAATTGATGGTCCTTTAATAATTTTAATAGCTCACCAATCAAATCACTATCGTCAATATCTGCTTTTGCCAACCCTAATTTTTGTGCCCACATTGCCGTAAATTCAGTATTAAACTGCTCAGCAAAGCTATTAATATGTGGCGTCATTAACGAAACAGCTTGTTCATCATCGTCATGAATTAGTGGTATTAAGCTCTCTGCTAAGCGGGCGCAATTCCAGTTAGCTATATTAGGTTGATTACCAAAGGCATACCGACCTTGTTTATCGATAGAGCTAAATACGGTATCAAAATCAAAGCTATTCATCATGGCGCAGGGGCCGTAATCAATGGTTTCTCCACTCACTAACGTATTATCGGTATTCATTACTCCATGAATAAAGCCAACACGCATCCAGCTCACAACTAGCTTAACTTGGTTTTTAATCACAGCGCCTAAAAATGCTAAATAGCGCTGCGATCCTGTATCGGTTATTTCTGGATAGTGTCGCTCTATAGCTAAATCGGCTAAATTTTTAAGCCCTTCAACATCGCCTTGCGTCGCTAAACATTGAAATGAACCAACACGAATATGACTGGTTGCTAAGCGAGTAACTATTGCGCCTGCTTGTGGCGGATTACGATAAACCGTTTCACCACTACCAACAACCGCTAAACAGCGTGTGGTTTTAACTCCCAGCGCATGCATTGCCTCGCTCATTACGTATTCACGAATAGCAGGACCAAGTGCGCAACGCCCATCACCCCCTCTTGAGTAAGGAGTAGCACCAGAGCCTTTTAATTGAATATCCCACAGCTGATTTTTATCATCATTAATAGCGCCCAGTAAATGCGCTCGCCCATCGCCTAAACGTTGTGAAAAATGTCCAAATTGGTGCCCAGAGTAACCAAGTGCTACTGCAGGAATTGCCTGTTTTTCGTTACCGCTAAAAGTGCTAGCACGCAAATCAGCAGCAACGTTAATATTAAACTCTTTTGCTAAGCTCTCATTCCACAGCAATAACTGAGGAGAGGCAACACTTGCAGGGGAATCTTCTATCGCAAAGTTTTCGGCTATTTGCGTATATCTTGGCACTAATTTCATGGTAATTCCTATTATTGCTGGCTTATACCAACACGGTTATCGCCTACACCATAGGCCACAATTAAGCTTAACTCTTGCATACTTAAGCCACTTTGCTTTTGCATTTCATTAAAAAAGGCTTGGGCTGCACTCAGTGACTTTTTAGTTTGTAAGCCGCCGTCTATAATTTTATGGGCACGCAAATAATTCTCTACATCGCGTGAGAGTAAAAAAGTATCTTTACCAAGAGCTCGTAGCGCATAAGGCCCTGTATTTCCGCCTAAACGCGCGCCATGCTTTTTTAAATACGCCCATAAACCAATAATATCGTCTGCTGGCCAATTAGCGACAAACTGGCTAAAGCTGCCATGTTCTTGTGCTATTTCGTGGATCATGTAAGCATTTTCGGTAATTGTCTTTACCTTTTTATAGTTACGAACAATTCGCTCATCCGTTGCTTTTTGTTCCAGCATATCAGGTGGCATCATTAATAACTTATCAACGCTAAAATCCCAAAAAACTTCTCTAAATCCCGACCACTTATTATTAATGACTGACCAATAAAAGCCGCTTTGAAATACTTTTCGAGTAAATTCTTCCAGCCAATCGTCGTCACTTAACGTGCTTAGTTGTTTTTTAGATAGCGGTTTTGCAAGTAATAACTTAAGCATTTTTTCAGAACCTTTTCGCTCTACCGCTCGCTTATAAATATCGCTAAATTTTTCCATACTAATTAAATACCTCACTACTTATGCTGCTAGTGTACGAGAAAAGCAGCCAATACGTAACCACTCCCATTATCGATGAATTAATCTATATTTAGTCGCTTGACACCCAGACGGCTAAAATGCTTTAATCGCTGCAATTACCCTATTTAAATTGCACAGGTTTGTAAGTTTTACTCTTCAAACAGGTGCAAAGGGCTAGAAGAGGTGCGTTATTCAGGTAGCGTATGTTAGGAGCGCAAACTCCAGTGAGCATACGTGAGGGGAATTAACGCCGAGAAGTAACCACTTTTGCGAGGTGTTTATTTCGGGCGACTAGGTTGAACCCTAGCGACTGTCACCAATAGCTGCTTATAAAAAGTAGCTTATTAGTTTGGTGGAGAGCTTCTGGTCTTAAATATTAAGGCCGTGCGCCCTATTATTTTAAGCCCATTCGCTCTTCGAATTATTAGTTCGAACGACGTTAATGCGGCTCCTTCCATAAAGCTTTTTAACTCTTCGAATAACTTATAAGTTCGTGAGAGATGACCAATAACTTCAATATAAACGACTACACATTATGGACCGCGCTCGTTACGCCATTGGATCAACACGGCGATGTTGACTACAACACGTTAACTAAACTGGTTAGCGATCAAGAAGCGGCACATAACGGTATTTTGCTACTTGGCAGTACGGGCGAAGGCTTGGCGCTAACGCTAAAAGAACAACAAGCCATTGTTGAACACGTATGCCAACTAAAACCAAGTGTACCACTTATGGTTGCCGTGGGCGGCAGTAACTTAAAGCAACAAATTGAATGGGTTAACTACTGTAATACACTACCAATTCATAGCTTTTTACTTGGCTCACCGCTTTATGCAAAGCCCGGCGCTATAGGTCAAACTCATTGGTTTGAAAGCCTACTTAATGCAAGCGCTCACCCATGTATGCTTTATAACGTACCTGGTCGCAGTGGTGTAAGCATTCCAACGGCAACAATTCAAAACTTACAAAACAATAAAAATTTATGGGCACTAAAAGAAGCGAGCGGCAGTATTGCTCAGTTTGAAGCTTACCGCCAAGCGGCGCCTAATTTGGCTATTTTTAGTGGCGACGATGCGCTAATGCCTTATTTTGCTCAAGCTGGCGCAAAAGGTTTGGTGTCGGTAGCTGCAAACGCATGGCCCGCACAAACTCACGAGTTTGTTAAACGTAGTTTAAGTGGTCAACATCCTAATTTATTTGCTCAGTGGACTAGTGCCATTGATAGCCTATTTGCTGTCGCAAACCCCATTCCCGTAAAGGTATTGATGCATTTGCAAGGTCGCTTAAGCAGCCCACAACTTCGTCCACCTTTAACACATCTTGAGTTAACTCAAACCGATTGCATCACAACTGCAAACAACACCATTTTATCTTGGCATTAAATACAGGTTTTTATAATGAGCTGGTTAGAACTATTAAATAATTTAGAATCGGGCGCAGTACGCGCAGCATCACAAAACGAAAGCGGCCAATGGCAAGCTAACGTAGAAGTAAAACAAGGCATTTTAGAAGCCTTTAAAAATGGCACTAATACTGAATTTGCAGGTGGCTTTGTTGATAAACATAACTTAGCTCCGCAAGAGTTTAGCACTGACGATGGCGTGCGCATGGTGCCGGGTGGCTCGAGTGTTCGCCGTGGCGCTTACGTGGCTAAAGGCACCATTATTATGCCACCAGCGTATATAAACATTGGTGCATACATCGACGAAGGCACAATGGTAGATAGCCACGCACTAGTGGGCTCGTGTGCACAAGTAGGTAAAAACGTACATTTAAGTGCTGCAGTACAGCTTGGTGGTGTACTTGAGCCAATTGGTGCAAGCCCAGTCGTTGTTGAAGACGATGCCTTTATTGGTGCAGGCTGTATTCTTGTTGAAGGCGTGGTCATTAAAAAAGGCGCAGCACTTGCCCCTGGCGTGCGTTTATCAGCAACTATTCCAGTATACGACTGCGTAAACGAGCGCCAACTAGATAAAGGCGAGCCAATCCCCGAATATGCCATTGTAATACCAGGCTCTCGCCCTGCGTCAAACGAGTGGGCGCGCGAGCAAGGCTTAAGCATGTCCTGTGCGTTAATAGTTAAATACCGCGACCAGCAAAGCGATGCATCGTTATTACTTGAAGAGGTTTTACGATAATGAGCTTTTTGAGCACGCCTATCAAAACTGCTGTAAATACTATTACACAACAACTTGATACGCCTTTTTTTGTTTACGACCTAGATCAACTAAACATGCATCTTGCACGTTTAGTTGCGCAAACCGATGTAAAACTGTGGTACGCGGTAAAAGCAAATCCCCTGTCTAAAATTATTCAAAGTTTAGACAGCGCTGGCTTTAATTTTGACGTAGCAAGTAAAGGTGAGCTTGAGCAAGTACTCGCACAAGGCATTAGCTCACAGCGCGTGCTCAACACAGGGCCTGCAAAAAGCCCTAAACAAATTAAACACTTTATTGAGCGCGGCGTACGTATATTTGTTGCCGAAAGCCTTAATCAAGTACGTTGGTTAAACCAACAAGCGCAACTACAAAATACGCAGTTACAAGTATTACTGCGGGTGCAATTACGTTGGCCTGAAGGTGAAAAAAACCCACTGGGCGGCGACAGCCTTACGCCGTTTGGTTTAGGTTGTAATGAATGGCAAGCACTCAATGTAGCTGACTACCCTGCGCTTAAATTTGATGGCTTACACATTTTTCAGTGGGGCAACATGCTTAGCACGCAAAAACTAAGCGACTTGTGGTCACAAATGATTGCACCTCTTAGCAAACTTGCAGGCGATTTAAATATTAGCCTTAAAATTCTCGATTTAGGTGGTGGTTTAGGCATTCCCTATACACAAAGCCAAACAATACTTGATTGGGATGACTTAATTGCTGCGCTCGCTAAAATTAAAAATGATGCGGGCGTAGAAGAGTTATGGATGGAACTTGGCCGTTACGCCGTGGGCGAATGCGGTCATTATGCAAACCCAGTAGTAGAGCGCAAACAAAACTATAATCAACAACAAGTTATTTTAAGTGGCGGTATAAATCATTTATTACGCCCCGCTGTTACCAGCCAAGACTTTCCTGCTGCATTACTGCGTGAATCCAGTGCGAAAACTCAAGCGGTCACTTTATACGGGCCACTTTGTACAGCGCTTGATTGCTTAGGTAAACATAACCTGCCAAGCGATTTAAATGAGCACGACTGGCTAGTGTTTAGCCAATGCGGTGCTTACGGCTTTAGCGAAAGTATGCCGTATTTTTTATGCCATGAGCTAGCTGCTGAGTACACATTGCAAAACGGTACACTTACCTGTGTTCGCCAAGCCGAAAATGCCAGCCACTACTTAAGGTAATAAGCATGAGTAATACAACACACATCAGCCAAGAGAACATTGTAGTAGGGGAAGTTGCAAACGGCTTACCACTTACAATTCCTGTGTATCGTTTAAAAGGCGATGGCACAGGGCCTAGTGTTTATGTTCAGGCCAATATGCATGGCGCTGAAGTGCAAGGTAACGCAGTTATTTTTCAGCTGCTTGAGCAATTAAAACACCTAAACCTTAATGGCGATATTACCCTTGTGCCTTATGCCAACCCCATTGGTTGTAATCAAAAATCTGGCGAGTTTACCCTTGGCAGGTTCGATCCGATTACGGGTACTAATTGGAATCGTATGTATCACTACAATAAAAATTTAGTGGCACAGTTTGTAAAAAATCATACCCAGTATGACGACGCTACATTAAAAAGTAACTTCAAACAGGCGCTTATTGACGAAGTAGACAGCAAACTTAACGGCCCAGCTTATTTACTTAATACGGGTAAACGCATTGCGCTTAACCTACAAAAGCTCGCTCATCAGGCTGATATAGCACTCGATTTACACACAGGTCCAATTTCAAGCAAGCATTTGTACTGCCCAACCTATGCAACCGACAGCGCACGTTACTTTAATATTGAGCATGTATTGCTTATTCCTAGTGATTTTGACGGCGCTATGGATGAAGCTAACTTTTGCCCATGGTGGCATTTAAGTGATGCACTTAGCGGGCAAGGTCGCGAATTATCAATACCTGTAGAAGCATTTACTGTAGAGCTAGGCAGCCAAGAAAAAATAGATTTAAAAGAAGCACTAAACGATGCAAACAGTATTTTGAGTTACTTAAACCACAAAGGCGTATTACAAAATGCAATGCATACTCCAGCCGATATAACTCGTTATGCTTGTAATTTAGACGACTACTTTGCTTATTACGCCCCTATTGGCGGTATGGTTGAATACATAGCATCTCTTGGTGGGCACATTAAAGCCGGTGAGCCTATTGCTAATATTTTACGCATGGAGCGCTACTTAACCGAGCAGCCGCTACAAACACTTACTCTTGATTGCGATGCAATTGCCATTTTGCACTTTGCATCGGCAAGCGTTAACCAAGGTACAGAACTTTATAAGTTTTTTACTAACGTATTCGAGCTTTAGCTCCCACTTCTCATTGCGTGAGAGTAATACCAATTGTGCATTAAATTAGTGATCTATTATAGCGATAAGAAAATAGATCAATAACAAGGCTAAAATTATGATACATAGTTGTTCTATATAAATAATTTTTAACGTCGTTAGTGAGTTATTTAATACGCTAGAACGATCATGTTTTTAATAAAATTGGTATAAATTAACTAAAATGGTTAATTTGCATTAAAAAAGCGGCCTAGGCCGCTTTTTTTCTGATCTATATTTACTTTGCATTCGTATATTTTTGGATTTAAATAAAAATTCAGGAAAAGTTCACCGTTACATATGTAAAAAGACGTTATAATTAAATTAACCTAACTCCCCCTCAAACTCACAAAGGAATTACAATGAGCTGGCGCCACTGGATCACTCTTTCTGCTTTAATAAGTACTGCGGCCTTCGCACAAGAAGAAGCCCCTACAAACGAGCAAGACGACAATATTGAGCTTGTAAAACAGTGTATTTTAAACGAAGTTATTGGCGGAGATGGAAAGCAAACTCTGGACGACCTTCGTAAAAAATGTTCGGCCCTTGAAGAAGAAAAACAACTTACCGCACTTGATAAACGCCAAGCACGCGAAGAAGTCGGCAAAAAGAATAGAAATGTAATTACGCCACATAAGCGCAACTATATTTTACCTCTTTCGTACGTCTCACATCCTAACAGTCGTCCTTTTGATCGCTTTGATGAACTAACTGACGAAGAAGATGGCGAACCTCTTGACCATTTAGAAGCAAAATATCAGCTATCTATTAAAGTGCCGCTTTATGATGATTTTGCTGATGATGATCAAGCAATATTTTTTGGCTTTACGCTGCAATCATATTGGCAGCTTTATAATTCAGAAATTTCTTCGCCGTTTCGTGAAACCAACTATGAACCAGAAATATTTTGGGTTAATTATCTCGACCAAGAAAACGTTCCTTGGGGCGACGAAATGGCAATTGCTTTAGGTATTTCGCATCAATCAAATGGCCGCAGTCAGCCAAACTCTCGCTCATGGAATCGTATTTATGCTAATTTCATTTGGGAAAATGAAGGCTTTGTTTTTAGCTTCAAACCTTGGTACCGCATAGCTGAAGATGAAAAAGAAAATGTTCTAGAAGCAAAAGGCGACGATAACCCTGATATTTATCGTTACATGGGTTACTTTGAATTTAGCGGTGCGTATCGACTTAATGATCATGAATTTAGCTTTATGACACGTAACAACTTAAATTCAGATAATCGCGGTGCCATTCAACTAGATTGGTCATTCCCGCTATGGGGTCGTGTACGTGGTTACGCACAATACTTTAATGGTTATGGCGAAAGCTTAATAGATTATAACACTGATATAGAACGTATTGGCGTGGGTATATTGCTGACAGATTTACTTTAGGACCTGTTTATCTTTCGAGGTTAAATTTGCAGCAGACTGTTTGGTATTTAGGCAAGGCAGAGTCTATGTAGTGTGGTTATTCCCCATAAATAGGCGATAACGTAGCATAAATGCCAAACATGCGCTGCCCGAAGGGTTCTATCTAGGGGCAATTTACTCTTTGTTGCTCGGTTTTTACTTAGCCCACAAACCTCACGCCGCGATTAAATCCCCCCTAGATTGAACAAATTTTAATCCTGAAAGATCAACAGGCCCTAGTAAGTATTCGCCCTTAATCAAAAATAAATATTACCCGTTTATCACTTGTATAAACGGGTAATATTTTTAAAAATGAGATCAATTTTACTGCTACTTATGATGCTTTAATCATTAAGCCTAGCCTCTGTTAACCAAAAAAGTATCCAAATAATAATGAGAGAACCCTTCTTAATCACTGTTTTGACTTTAAGTAACTCGTTATTTATTTAATTGCTGGATAATTGCGCAGTTTTTCACCATTCTACTATAGTTAAATAATTGAATGAATGGAATATAAAGTTATAAGGGTGCGCAATGCCAATTAATAAGACAACGCAAACTAAATCAGTAGCGGCTAAAGCAACTACCAATAAACCATCACTGAACAACCCCGCTGTTAGACCTAAAGTTGCGCCCACTAAACCTCAGCCATCTGATGAATTTGATATTATTGTAAAAAACAAGCCCGTAGAAGCTTCTGAACCCTCCCCTATATTTGATAGCGAATACCAATACTTTACAGAAAAAGATATCAATAAAATTCTAAGCCACCTAGATAAATTAAGAGCCTCTGTATACCCAGAAAGTTATGAAAATATGGACAGTGGTGGTGATAAACCTAACTTTCCATCTGTTTGTTTAATTGGTTTAGGGCGTTGTGGTTCTAATATTGCTTTAGATGTTGCGTCACTTGTGCACGATGCTCGCGACTACTATTTAGCGCAATACCGTAATGATTTAACAAAAGCAAAAGAACAAGAAACAAGGCCGTTAAAGTGGATACAAAGAAGCATCAACTTACAAAGCAGTAAAACATTTAAACCTGTTTTCTTAATTGAGCCTTTAGTTATGTTGGGTGATCTAGATAAAGATATAGAAGGACGGATCCGATTCTCATCCAAGGGGACTAATGGCGGGTTTATTGAAAAATATAATAAACTAAAAATAATGGATTTATCGGAAGTTCACGCTGGTGGTGCAGGTAATGCACCGATATTAGGTCAATATCTAGCAAAAATAATTTTAAATAAAGATACAGAGCATTTTAATAATCAAGATTGGAAATACATACATTCCTATCTAATTGATTCATGCGGGATCAGGGCAAATCAATCTCGATTATATTTTTACATATTCAGTGCTGGCGGTGGAACTGGCTCAGGTATGGCATCTGAGTTTGGACTTGCACAGCAATATTCATACATTAATAAGACCTTTGATATAAAGCCAGAAAACTCAGCTACCAGTCAAAATCAATCTTTTGTTTTTGAACCGATATTTACTAGTGGTATTTGTATTTTGCCTAACATATCGGACCATCAGGAAATGTCTGAAGCGTTGCACATTAATGCAGGGCGCCTGTTGTGTAAGTATTTATCTGAAGAATGGAATTTTTCTTATAATATGGACAATAATGAAAGGACAGGTACAGACACCAACAAACTCAGACCTTGGAATGCCATGATGCTAATTTCAAACGACATTATGCGCTATGCTGAGCAAAATGATGCAAGTAATGGTATGCAGTACATTGACGTTAACTCGATGGAAAAACATGCTAATCAATATATTAGTCAACAAATCTTCAACATATTGACTGCCCAGTCAGTTACTACCGATTACGATCAGGACTACTTTAGACGCGCAGGTATAGATATTGGTGAAACAATTAGACTAGATGCAAACGATTTATTTATGAGCTTAGCCGGCCCTGTGGCGATTGCTTACGCGGAATCAGTTGTTGCGGATAATGCTGAAAAAATAAAGGTATCTGACAAAGGACAAAGTGATCTAGATATTGATGATTTATTTTTCCGGTCTATCGATTTACCGCATTTTAATAAAACAACGCAAGCAATTGAAGGTATTAGTTTATTACCCATTGAAGCGAGCCGTTATAGCGAACTGCTCAAAAAATATCAAGAAAGTGGTTATAAGTCTGAAGCTCTAAAAGAACTGCATTTTTATAAACACTGCTCTTCTGTTGTTTCTATTGTCTCCTTGCCAAAAGATTATAAATTATCTTATTTAGATTTAAATAAGCTTAAAATGCACTTAAATAATTTATTTCCGAACACAACTCTTAAACGTTACGCACTCGTTATAGGTGCCTCTGCAAATCTATCTATGACGACATTAATTGCTAAAAGCCCTTGTTTAAGCGACGATTTTTTAACTTTAATTGTTTCTTATATTAAACGCTGTTTTGCCAAAATCGATTATCGTTACGACGATACACTGGATAACGCTGTTATTGAGTTTATTCGTGCTGATGAGTTCGATGACGCTAAATTGGAAGCCATGCTCGAGAAATTTGAAAATCCAGCCAAAATCCTCGATACAAATTGGTATGCAATTAAGCCCATGTATGAGAAAAAATATAAAGAGTTGATAACAGATAAATCTAAGTTTACTTCGATTAACGATATTCGTTTATCTGTAGATTGTGTAAAGCAAGCTATTTATTATTTAAGAGAAATTTATCGTCACCGCATCAGTAAAACTCGTATTATCTCACTTAATGGCGGCGTATCAGTTAGTCGCCCTGATTCAGAGTCATAAGTGATTTGCATGAGTACAGTTCATAGTACATCGATTTGATAATGATATAACCTATGCAATAACGATGGGGATAAACCCATCGTTATTGCAGCACATTC
This sequence comes from Pseudoalteromonas sp. SG45-5, assembly GCF_014164085.1. NCBI lineage: Bacteria > Pseudomonadati > Pseudomonadota > Gammaproteobacteria > Alteromonadales > Pseudoalteromonadaceae > Pseudoalteromonas > Pseudoalteromonas sp. SG45-5. The sequence goes on from NZ_JACJEM010000019.1 coordinate 65,963, forward strand.
TGCTAACCACGCTGAATTTACTAGCAATATGCCGCTATAGCCCAAGTTAATTAAGCTATAAAGCATTTCAACTTGAGCTAAGTAGACACTTGGCTTTTCAACATATTTAAAATCTCAGTATGGCTATTTTTTTACAACAAACTGTCCTTCAAACTCAGCAACAATGTCATTACCATCAAAAATAGTGACTGGGACCAAGTAGCTTGCCTTTCCTTCAGTTTCTAAATCGCTAAGTTGACCTTTGCATGTTTGAATATCAACGCTACCACGTGGATCTGTATTAAGCGGTTTTAAATACTTAATACTCGCATCGGCTAATACAATATTACCTTCAAGCCCTGCTTCTTTAAGTGCTAAGTAAGTAGCCCCCCATCCAGTGAGTGTAGCTAAGCTATAAATAGATCCTGCAAACATCGTATTATGTAAGTTCAAATTCGCGTCTAAATCAGCACGAGTTGTGAACTGCCAATCGGTATAGCTTTCTACTTTAATCCCCATTGCATCACTAATTGGAATCGACTCACGCCATGTATTTTGTAGTACTTGAGTCCAATTAGGATGGCGGAACCAACCTGGCTCGCATGGCTTTTGTTTTATCATTTTAAAGTGCTGCACATCGCCATACGCTAAATGTGCTTTCTCTTTTAATTCATAACCGTGGCGTTTATAAAACTCTAGCGCACGTTCGCGAGCAAATAAAACCAATTCACCTGCGTTTTGAGTCCACGCTATTTTTTCGAGCTCATGCAACAAACGACTGCCAATATGTTGGTTACGATTTCCTTCGGCAACTGCCATGTAACGTACTTGTGCTTGCTCATGATTATTAAAATGCAGACGCGCGACGCCAAGTACATCACCCTCTTTATTTTTTATAAAGCGGTGCTCTGCATCTTGTTCTAAATCATCTTGCTCAGAGCCACGTGGCTCGCCCCAAGGAGCGCGTAATACCTGCCAACGCAACTGGTAATAGGCTTGCCAATCTTCGCTACTTTGGGGGGTGCTTACCTGAAACATACATACTCCTGTTGTTTGGCCATAAAGAAAATAGACTACAGCGCTTATTTATGGCAAATACCATACTCCATCTTTAAAAAACTGCAAATACGACTTTAGTGATGACAACTCAATACGTAAAAAATTAATGACACAAGCCATTGCGCTTTGATAAAGCTGGTTTATGCTAAAGGTCATGAGCGATTATATAAATGTATCTACAGGCCTAATTAATAGCCACTTTATTGAAAATAGCCACAACGAAGGTCTATTACTTTATTGGCATAAATATAATGGCGACCATATTCAGGTACGTGAGCATGATAATTTAAGATGGTTATTAATTAACGACACGCTGCAATCTGTTATCGATACAACAAACTCATCCGCTTTACTTTTTCCACATTTGCAATACTTAGCAAATCAATGGCAATCTCTCACTTCACCTAATAACGTACTTGAACTTGGCTTGGGTGGTGGTGCTATTCGCAATTACTTATTTCACCAATATCCACATGCAAACGTCATGTCAGTAGAAAAAAATGCTGATATTATTAATTGCTATACACAGTTTTTTTCATCAAGAAAAAATGAGCAACTAGTTTGCGCTGACGCACAACAGGTTTTAAAAACAGCGCACAATATAGATTGGATTATTTTAGATTTATTTAGCCAAATAGACGCGCCTCGGTTTTTATTTGAAGAAGCATTTTATAAAAAAATTTATTTGGCTTTAAATAACAACGGCGTGTTATTTATTAACTTTTTATCCCAGCATGAGTCGCAATTAAAGCAACTTCAGCAACTCTTGTTTGATGTATTTGACTGTACAGTCAGCCCGCAAAAAGTTACGGGCTACGTGAATCATATTGTCGTGGTAACCAAAAAAGCTTAAACAGATAAGTTAAACGTAACGGGTCCATCGTTACACAAACTTACTTGCATATCGGCACCAAACTCACCGGTGGCTATCGTAAGCCCCAACTCTTTAGCTTTATCAACAAAGTACTCGTAAAGCTCATTAGCTTGGCTTGGCGTTGCCGCAGACGAAAAACTAGGGCGCATACCCTTTTTAGTATCAGCCGCTAGCGTAAATTGCGACACCACTAATAACTCGCCTTTAATATCTTTAAGGCTTAAGTTCATTTTGTCGTTTTCGTCAGTAAAAACACGGTAATTACTTACTTTATGTAACAGCTTATCGGCCGTTTGCGTGTCATCATGTTTTTCAACGCCCAGTAACAACAATATACCTTGGCTAATTTCGCCTACAACTTGATTATTAATTTCTACCTTGGCATGCTTTACGCGCTGTATTAACCCTTGCATTTAAACTGTGTCCTTTGCTGTTGGCTTGTCATCTTCAAACTCAATATCGGGTGTTTCTGGTATTTCATCTGGGCTAATACACGCTGTAAATTCAGCGCCTAGCAAAACAACAACCCACGATAAATACACCCAAACAAACAAAATAGGAATCGTCGCTACTGCACCATAAATAACTTCGTATGAAGGAAAATGGCTGATATAAAGTGCAAAACCTTTTTTAGTTAGCTCAAACAAAAGTGCCGCAAATAATGCCCCAGGTATCGCGGCTTTAAACGACACTCGCGTATTAGGCACTAAGGTGTAGAGCATAATAAAGCCCACCATCGAAATTCCATACGGTAATAGCTTTAACAAAAACCCACTAAATCCTGGAATTCCCTGATCAGCAAACGATACCAGCGACACGATGTAAGAAGTAACACCAATGCTGGCACCAAGTAACATAGGCCCTAAACTCAATACCATCCAATACACAGCAAAGGAGATCATCATCGGGCGCTTTTTCTTTATTCTCCAAATACGATTTAACGTGGCATCCACATTGCGTATTAACAGCAAGGCTATTGCTGCTAAAAAACCAATACCTACTGCGGTCATTTGGTTTGCGTTACCGGCAAATGAGCTAATATGCTCTCTAATAACGTCAGTAGAGGTCGGCACAAAGTTAGTAAACAAAAAGCTCTCTATTTCGAGGCGAGTAGATTCAAAACCTGGGAACGCTGAAAATATAGCAACACCCACAGCGATTAGCGGCACCAAAGAAAGTAATGTAACGTAGGCTAAATAGCCGGCATTAACCGTTATTTGGTCGTCTATACAGCGATTAAAATACTGCATCCACCAGCTTGGCTGCTGGCGTATAAAGGACTTAGCTTGCTGTTTATAATGGGAGAGCTTATCATTCATACAATTGACTTGTGCTTATGTGGTTTTGATTATAATAACAATCAGCGCCATAATTTACAGCACTAACACGCGTAAACAGGAATTAAGATGAAAAAACAAACATTACTTAGTGTTTCCATTCTTGCACTAACACTTACTTTGTCAGGTTGCCAAACAGCTTATTACTCTGCGATGGAAAAAGTCGGTATTCACAAACGCGATATCCTTATTGACCGCGTAGAAGAAACCAAAGATTCTCAACAAGAGTCTCAAGAAGAATTTAAATCAGCGCTTGAGCGCTTAACTACTTTAATCGATTTTAATGGTGGCGAACTACAAGACACTTACAATCAGTTAAACGATGATTACGAGTCGAGTTTAAAAGCCGCCAACGAAGTATCAACTAACATAAATAAAGTAGAAGACGTAGCAGAAGCACTTTTTGATGAGTGGAGCGATGAGCTAGAACAATACAAAAGCGCATCACTTAAACGTGAAAGCAACAAAAAGCTAGCCGCTACTCAGCGCCAGTTTGAACAGCTACTACGCTCAATGCGCAGCGCAGAGAGCAAAATGGAGCCAGTATTAACATCGCTTCATGATAACGTTTTATACTTAAAGCATAACTTAAACGCACAAGCGGTATCGGCTATTAAAGGCGAGTTCACTAATCTTAAGCGCGATATTCAAGTACTAATGAACGACATGAATAAATCGATTGAAGACTCGAACAAGTTTATTAAACAAATGAATAGCGCAGGCTAAACTAGTTCATTACACGTAAAAATACAAAAGCCCGCAATTTTGCAGGCTTTTTTGTTTTTACTTTTTGTTACTTTTTAACCACTTATTAATCTAACGTTTTTGGTACACTTTCATAAATTAGAATTAAAATAAAAAACTACAATGAAAATAAGTACCTTAACTCTTCTAGCTATCTCTAGCTTACTAACCGCTTGCGGAACTGCTAATCACATAAAAAGAATCGCAGGGCCTAATACCGTCGTACCACTGCATAAAGATGGCGAGCGCGAAGGACGCTACCATAATCTATACCCAGGCAAAAAAACGTACCCTATTAGTTGTGAAAATGACTGCTATCCAAGCAACACTCATTTGCAATGCGAAGAAGAAAGTGAAAACTGCCAATATATTGCTGAACAAGCAATTCCAAAATTAAATACCGGATACACTGTTCGCTGGCTTGGCCATGCAGGGTTTATGATCAGCACCCCCAACGGACAGCAAGTGGTATTTGATCCTGTAAAAGAGCAGTTCGATTCGCCAGTCGCACTTGGCTTTAAACTCGCAGGTGGTATTTATCGTAAACCAGGAGCTTGGCCAAACAAGCAAGAACTCGAAAATATTGACGCAGTAATGTATTCCCATATTCATTATGACCACTTTAACAAAGCCGATATAGAAGAAATAGGTAACAAACCACGCTACTTAACGCCACTGGGAATGGCTGATAACTTCCCAACAGGTGGATTTAACATTAGCGAAATGGCATGGTATGCAAAAACGAGTATTGACGATTTAACAATTCATGGCGTACCTGCACATCACTTTAGCAGTCGTATTTCGGTGCCTTTTATTTACGAAGATAACGATAAAGACCTATGGAATGGCTGGTTGCTCGAACAAAACGGCAGTACCTTATTTTTTGCAGGCGATACGGGCTACTCAAAACACTTTAGAGATATACAAACAAAATATGGTGATATCGATGTGTGCTTAATACCAATCGCTTCTTACTACAGTAAAGATAGCCCTGACTGGTATCGTTACGTCCACACCACCCCAGAAGACGCGCTAACCGCAGCGCAAGAGCTTAACTGCAAAGTTATGATACCGTGGGGATACGGTAACTCAAGCTGGAAGATGGGCGACCATACTAGCCACTCAGCCTTACTGCGCTTATTGCATATGTACAATAAAATGGATTCAAAAGTACCGCTGTATATTTTAAATGAAGGTGAAATAATTAAACTTTAACTAATGCACGTAGGTTGGGTTGAGCTCAGCGAAACCCAACGAAAAAATACCCTACCAACAAACACTGATGCTTTGTATTATCGGCTGCTTTAAGCTGCCCTCTTTTATTTCTTATTCCTTTCTTTTTGAGAAAATACTATCCCTTGTATGTTGAGAAAACTGTAATACGCCATAGTAGTGACCAAACCTGCGTAGAGCTTTTATCTCTGGCTCTATTTCATCCGGTAATCCTCCCTAAAAATAATAGATGCCAAATGTAGAATTTTCTCTTATTGTAAACACAGGAGAAAATTATGAAAAAAGCACATTTTACAGATAGTCAGATCCTTGCCATTTTAAAACAAGCAG
>NZ_JACJEM010000001.1:0-79716 GCF_014164085.1 Pseudoalteromonas sp. SG45-5
ATCTAGGGGCGATTTAATCGCGGCGCGAGGTTTGTAATCGAGTGGGCTCGGTAACTGCTCCTGCGTTACTCTAATGGCTTACATCCCTGTAAGAATAAGTAAAAACCGAGCAACAAAGAGTTAATTGCCCCTAGGTAGAATCCTTCGGACAGCGCATGTTTGGTATTTATGCTGCGTTATCGCCTATTTATGGGGAATGACCACACATCACAGGCTCTGTCTTGCCTAAATACCAAACGTACTGCTGCAAAATCAATCACGAAAGGTCAACACGCCCCAACCTAAGCAACTATTCGATTCCGTCGAGCAGGTAGTGCTCTACCCGCTCAACACGACGTGGCTTACCTTGCAAAACTAAAATATCGTTTGCCAATAACAAAGTTTGATCTGATGGGGCATCAATTTCACGATCTTGCCTGCGCAACGCTTTTATCGACACTTTTCGTTTTGCTAAGTTAATCTCACTAATACTTTTATTTACGGCGTATGCTTTATCGGGCAAGGCTATAACGTGTAAATACTCTAATCTGTCGCTGCTATTTTCATCGCCATCAATATGTTCACCTGTAAAAAAACGTTGTAAAAACTGATAGCGGTTACGGCGTTCTTTACTTACACGCCTAACAATTCGACTCATAGGCACGCCCGACATAGATAATACATGCGACACAAGCATTAAGCTTGCTTCTAACGTTTCGGGCACAACTTCGGTTACTCCCAACTCTTTCAATTTTTCGAGCTGGCTGTCATCTCGTGTGCGTATAAGTATTTTAACCTCGGGCGCTATTTGTTTAATGGCATCTATTACTACTTGTGTTTGCTCAAACTCGGTAAAGGTAATAATAACGAGACGCGCACGTTCTACACCGACACATTTTAAAATATCTTTTTGTTTAACATGCCCATATATCACGGGCTCACCTGCGGCTTTGCCTTCTTGCACAAGTATTGGATTACTCTCAATGGCAACGTACTCGATTGCCTCAGGCTTTAAAAACCGTGCAATTGTTTGCCCTACTCTCGAAAAACCACAAATAACGACATGATTACTATAAAGCGTGCTGCTTTTAGGCTCGCTTTCCCAAGCCATGATTGCTCTATCAAGTACACCTAAACGTTTTAGTATAAATGGAGTTTTATCAATCAAAAATGGTGTAAATGCCATTGAAAGTACACCCAGTGCAATTAAAAATGAGGCTTGTTCGCTAGTTAATAGTTGCTGCTGACTGCCCAAAGCAATAAGCACAAAGCCAAACTCGCCCATTTGCCAAAGCATAATTGCACATGCCAATGCATCTTGCTTTCGCTCTCCCATAAACTGTGCACTGGTTGCAACAACGGCAATTTTTAAAATTAATAAGCCAAGCAACGCGCCAATAATAAACAAGCTATTACTGAGCACATAAAGGATATCGAGCTGCATACCTACAGTTACAAAAAATAACCCCATTAAAATATCGCGAAAAGGCCTTATATCAGCCTCTAGCTGATGCCTATAATGACTCTCCCCTAGCATCATGCCAGCTAAAAAAGCGCCCAAAGCCATCGATAAGCCAAACATGTACGTTAAAAGTGCTGCAAATAAAGCAACCAATAATGTGGTAAGTACAAATAACTCATCAGTACGCACTAGCGCTATTTCATTAAATACTTTGGGAAGCACCCATTTGCCTATTGCCCATAACAATAAACACACAAATGCGCCCTTAGAAAGAGCAAAAGCGAACGCCCAGCTAATACTTTGCGAGTCGCTTGTGGCAAGTAAAGGAAGAATAATAAGCAGAGGAACAACCGCGATATCCTGAAATAACAACACGCCGATGGCAAGTTGCCCTCGGCGCTGATTAAGCTCCCCTGTTTCTTTTAATAACTTAACCACTACCGCCGTAGAAGAAAGCGCCATAATAACGCCGATGGTAAAGCTGGTGAGCAAGCTAAAACTTAAGCTATACAGCGTAATAATAAACACAAAACTGGTTACTACAACTTGTAAGGAGCCTAAACCAAACACAATATTTCGCATTGCCATTAAACGTGAAATAGAAAATTCGAGCCCTAAACTAAATAACAAAAATACAATACCAAGCTCGGCCACAAAGTCGATTTCGTGCGTTTGCGCCATCCAACCAATACCATGACTACCCGCTAAAACGCCAGTTGCTAAGTACGCCAAAATAGGCGGCAAACCAATACGCTTAAAAAACCACACCAAAAGAACCGCTGCGACCAATAAGCCAAAAATTTGAACATTAATACTCTGCAAGTACGGCCTCTCGCGCTAATTAAACAGTGGAACTTACTTTAAATATAGCAAGCATCTGTTTTTCAGCCAGTTTTAAAATATGGCATAGAAATAGCTTGTTAAGTGCAAAGCAACACCCTCGGGGGAGAATAGAATGGAAAATGTCCATATTTTGACACAACGTGTAACTGGTCGCGGTGATTTTTTGCCGTTTTCAGCCGAACCTACACGTTTAGATGAGCCTACGGCAACGCATGAGCTTGTTACTGAATTACAAACTAGTTTAATCATTGAAGATATTTTGGCTATGTATGCAAAGTTTGCAAAAAAGTTGCTGAACTTTTCAGGGCTACAGTTTCAATCAACGCTTGGTACTACACAAACATCAGATAGCAGTACTACAAGCACGCCATATTTTTACGATTTAAGTATTGGCAAAGAGCATTTAGGACAGCTGATATATTTTAGCCAGTATCCGCTTAATGCTGTTATTGAAAGAAAACTACGAGCTTTGCACGCAGCCCTTGTTTACCCACTTCGTAATGCAATGATGTATAGCCGAGTGTTAAAACTCGCGACAAAAGATGCATTAACAGGGTTAAACAACCGTAGTCAATTTAATGACATTTTATTACAAAAGCTTGAAAATTGCCGACGTTATCAACGCCCATTCAGCCTTATGTTGCTTGATTTAGATAACTTTAAACAAGTAAACGATAACTTTGGTCATAAAATTGGCGATGACACACTCATTGAGTTTTCTAAGATTTTATGCAGCAGTATTCGCGGCACCGACTCTGTATTTCGATTTGGCGGCGATGAATTTGCAATATTAATTGAAGATCCAGAGTTTACTACCAATAAAGTAATCGCTGAGCGTATTATGCGCCTAGTTAGGCACTCAAGTATGATGTTGCAATATAAAGTAACAACCAGTATTGGCTTTACATTAGCAAGCAGCAAAGATTGCGAAAATGAGATATTTGCTCGTGCGGATAAAGGTTTATACAAAGCTAAAGCGTCTGGCAGAAACTGCGCAAAAGCCTATTAGTCGCAGCATCTAAACCAATTTTCAATAAAAAACCTAGCTTCCCCCGCTAGGCTTTTTATTGGTGCGTGTTTAGCCAAAAATGTGATTAATACCAAACTGCATAATTCTTTGATCAATTTAACGAATTAAATTGCACTATAACGTCGTTAAAATTTTTTTATTTAGAACAACTAGATACAAAAATTTTTGCCTAGTTCTAGCGTAATTTTCTTAACGTTAAATAGACCCCATATATAAGCAGATTGGTATAAGAAATTGGCTTTACCAGTAGTAATACCAATTTCATTAAAAACATGATCACTTTAGCGTATTAAATAACTCATCAACTACGTTAAAAATTATTTATATATAACAACTATATATCATAATTTTAGCCTTGTTACTGAGCTATTTTCTTGTCGCTAAAATAGATTCATTAATTTAATGCCATTGGTATAATTTATAAGCAACCAACGCCGCGCAAAAACCAAAAAAGAAACCACTCACTAAATTAAGCAGTGCAGTAATTCCAGCAAGCGGTGTAAATAAAACCAGCAGCAATGGCAGGCTTACGCCTAAAATAAAAAACAACCCACCTTTGCCTAGCCAATAAGCTAATAAGAGCATTGCTGAGAGAGCACCACCAGCAATTGCATAACCTAAGGTGATAACATTCAACTCAAGTAAAACATTGGCTATAACTGCAATTATAGCTGTAATTAACATACCCATTGGCGCTTTAGTTATCAACGATAAACCAACATGCGGCTGCTTACTCATTTATTTACACTCCCAAAAAACACCATTTTCATCAATATGGTTAGCACTTATAAAATAACCAACCACTTGAACTAATTCATCATTATAAAAAATAAGCGGCACACTGGCGCGAAGCCACGGCGCTATTTTTGCATCTTTAAACCAATGTTTAACTGTATTACTACCAGGCTTTTTAAGTGGTTTTATACGCGCGCTATTGCAATTAAAGCGCACTATTACTTGCTCATTAGAGTATGGAGGTCTTAGTCCGCAACCGATGCTTTTAATTAATAAGCGCCCGTCTGCAAGTGCTAGCTCTGAATGATTAAGCTCGACATCTGTTAATACTTCACTTGGTGTTACAAAATACAAATCCCCTTGATGACGACGTATTTGACCATCTAGCAAATCAATACGCATTTGTGCGTCGTTTTTTGCATTTATTGCTTGATCTATAATTTGCTCAAGTTGCTTTTGCGATGGCATCACTTGTGTAAATAGTGCAAGCCATGTACGTACTATATTTGCAATGCGCGCTGGGCTGTATTCGCTTATTTTGCTAATGCACAGTGCTTGATGTTGGTTAATACTCTTATTTAAATCAAGCTGAGTGTATTCATCAAGTAGTGTTTGTTGCTGCTGTAGTAACTCAATACTTCGTGCTGTACATTGTTCAAACCCATTAAAGCGCTCAGCTAAAACAGGGACTATTTTTGAGCGTAAAAAATTACGATCAAAGCGTTCATCTGTGTTTGAGTCATCAGTGATATGCTTAATATTAAACTGCGCTGCAAACGCTTCTATATCGCTGCGCGTTACATTTAATAATGGTCTAAAACATGTGCGCCCACTTTGCAGCAAACGCGCTTTATGCATAGCACCAAGCCCTTTTAAACCAGAACCTCGCTTTAAGCGCAGTAAAAACGTTTCTACTTGGTCGTTTAAATGTTGGCCCAGTAAAATAATGCTCCCTTTTGGGCTTAGCTCATCAAGTGCTTTGTAACGGGCATCACGTGCTTGGGCTTCAAGGCTGGTGCGCGTCTGCGACTTAATAACAACTTTCGCAGCTTCAAAAGGCACCTCAAGATCAATACATACGTTTTTACAAAAGTCTTGCCAATCATCAGCATACTGGCTCAAGCCATGGTTAACATATATAGCCGATACATTAAGTGCAGGGGTATCTGCTTTTAAAGCTCCCATTAAATACAGCAACACCACAGAATCAACCCCACCAGAGAGCGCCACAGTAAAATCAGTATTGCCTTGCTCAATATAGTTATTTAGTGATTTTTTTAATTGCTGATAAATTGCTGATGTATGCATATGGGCGCACTTTTATATAAAAACTCTGGGTATTTTAAAGCAAAAAAGCCGCATAAGCGGCTTTTTTTAACATTAAATGTGCTTAACAATAGCCAAACGACATTAAACGTTTATAACGTTGATCAAGCATTTCCTCAAGCGTAAGTGCTTGTAAGTCTGCTAAGTCACGTTTAAGGCGAACTTTTAAATTACGTGCCATAGCATCGTAATTGCGGTGTGCGCCACCAAGAGGCTCATCAACTAAGTTGTTGATTAAGTCTAATTCTTTAACGCGCTCTGCGGTTACACCCATTGCTTCTGCTGCAAGCGGTGCTTTATCAGCGCTTTTCCAAAGAATAGACGCACAACCTTCAGGCGAAATTACAGAGTAAGTGCTGTACTGCAACATATTAACTCTGTCGCCTACACCAATCGCTAATGCACCACCTGAACCGCCTTCGCCAATCACCGTACATATTGTCGGCACTTTAAGTGTCGCCATTACTTTTAAGTTACGCGCGATTGCTTCAGATTGTCCACGTTCTTCAGCGCCAACACCTGGGTATGCACCTGGCGTGTCGATAAAGGTCATGATTGGCATTTTAAAACGCTCAGCCATTTCCATTAAACGTAATGCTTTACGGTAACCTTCTGGCTTTGGCATACCAAAGTTGCGTTTAATTTTTTCAGCCGTATCACGGCCTTTTTGTTGGCCGATAACCATAACTGGTTCGCCATCTAAACGCGCTATACCACCTAAAATAGCAGGATCGTTAGCAAAAGTACGATCGCCAGAAAACTCATCAAATTCCGTGAAAATGCGCTCGATATAATCTCGAGTGTAAGGACGCAACGGATGACGTGCTAACTGTGATACTTGCCAAGCACCTAAATTAGAAAATATCTCCTGTTTTTGTTTGGCACTTTTTTCTTTTAATTTGCTGACTTCCTCTTCTAACTCAAGGTCTAATTCGCCAGCGCGGCTTATATTTTGTAATTCTTCAATTTTTGCTTCTAATTCTGCAATCGGAAGCTCAAAATCAAGATAATTGAGGCTCATGCTCTAAACTACCTAATTAGTTAAATTCTAGTTCTACATCTTGCGCCGCCATTAGCGATAACTTATGAATTAAGTCGTCACTTGGCGTAACACACCATTCGATACCAAGAGTTAATTGCGCCAACGCATCTGGACGTTGGTAATAAACTTTGATCGGACACGTTCCCATTTTGTATGGTTCGAGTACTTTTTGTAATTTATCGAAGAAACCAGCCTCGACTTGCACCATGTTCAGCGTCATTTTAATCGCTTTAATACGTTTTTCACGCGCTTGAGCTATGGTGTTTATTTCTCTAGCGGTCATTGTAATACCACCAGAGAAGTTATCAAAGCTGACCTGTCCAGATATTACCAAGATATTATTAACTTGCAGCATATCTTGGTACTTTTCAAACTCGTCTGAATACAAGCGTACATCAATGCGTGCACTCTTGTCATCTAAAGTTACTAAGGCCCAACGATTTCCTTTTTTATTAATTAATACCCTAGAAGCAATCACTAAACCAGCGGCCGTTGCGAACACGTCGCGATTAGTTGGCTGTAAATCAACTATTTTTCCGCTGGTGTAATGCTTAAGTTCACGGCGGTACTGATTTATCGGATGCCCTGTTAAATAAAGGCCTAGGGTTTCTTTTTCGCCATCTAACCATTCGTTATCGGTGAGGCCTGTGGCTTTAATAAAGGCTTGTTCAACTTCATCTGGTTCGGTGGCTAATAAACCAAACAAATCACTTTGCCCTAATAACTCAGCTTTGTTGTGTTGGTCGGCCGCACGCATCGCACTTTTTAAACTAGCTAATAACGTAGCACGCCCAGGTTGGGTTTTTTCTGGCCCTAAATTATCCAGTGCGCCTGAGTAAATTAATTTTTCAGTAACACGTTTATTTAAGCGTTTTAAGTCAACGCGGGCACAAAAATCAAATAAATCCTTAAATGGGCCCCCTTTTGCACGCGCTTCTAAAATAGCTTCAACCGGTGCTTCACCCACGCCTTTTATCGCGCCAATGCCGTAAACAATTTCACCTTGCAGATTTACTGTAAATTTAAATTCGCCTGCGTTTACGTCGGGTGGCAATAAGGTGAGCTTCATGTTTTCACATTCATCCACCAAAATAACTATTTTGTCGGTGTTATCCATATCGGCCGACATTACCGCAGCCATAAACTCTGCAGGATGATGGGTTTTCATCCACAACGTTTGATACGATACCAGTGCGTACGCCGCCGAGTGAGATTTATTAAAGCCGTAACCTGCGAACTTTTCCACCAAGTCGAAGATTTTTATCGCGAGCTCGCCGTCAATGCCGTTATTTCGTGCGCCATCTTCAAACGTTGAACGCTGTTTTGCCATTTCCTCGGGTTTTTTCTTACCCATTGCACGGCGAAGCATATCGGCACCACCGAGCGTGTAACCTGCTAATACTTGCGCAATTTGCATTACTTGTTCTTGATACAAGATAATACCGTACGTTGGATCAAGTATTGGTTTTAAGCTTTCGTGCTGATATTGCGCATCTGGGTATGAGATTTCTTCTCGGCCCAACTTTCGGTCGATAAAGTTATCTACCATGCCTGATTGCAGCGGACCTGGGCGGAACAAGGCCACAAGCGCAATCATATCTTCAAAGCAATCGGGCTTAAGTCGACGTACTAAGTCTTTCATACCGCGCGATTCTAGCTGGAATACAGCGGTCGTTTCGGCGCGAAGTAGTAACTCGATACTTTTTTTATCATCCAGTGGAATGGTATTTATATCAACTAGATCTTTACCTTGGCGCTCCATGCGCACATTGGTCATATCGACCGCCCACTGCAATATAGTCAGTGTACGCAAGCCCAAGAAATCGAACTTAACTAAGCCTGCGGTTTCTACATCGTTTTTATCAAACTGCGTGACCGGAAACTTACCTTCGTCATCGCAATAAAGCGCAGCAAAGTCAGTAATAGTGGTTGGCGATATTACTACGCCGCCCGCATGTTTACCGGCGTTACGTGTACACCCTTCAAGGATGCGACACATGTCGATTAAATCTTTTACTTCATTGTCGCCATCGTAGGCTTCTTGCAAGCGTGGCTCTATATCAAACGCTTTTGCAAGCGTCATCCCAGGATCGCCTGGAATCATTTTTGAAATACGATCAACGAATCCATAAGGATGCCCAAGCACTCGCCCTACATCGCGTATTACCGCTTTTGCAGCCATAGTACCAAAGGTAATAATTTGCGATACGGCGTTACGCCCATACAAAGCAGACACGTGATCAATTACTTCGTCTCGTCTATCCATACAGAAATCGACGTCGAAATCGGGCATTGATACACGTTCAGGATTCAAAAATCGCTCAAAAAGTAAATCGAACTCAAGCGGATCCAAATCGGTAATTTTAAGTGCGTACGCAACTAACGAACCTGCACCTGAACCACGACCTGGTCCAACCGGAATATTGTTATCTTTACTCCACTGAATAAACTCCATTACGATTAAGAAGTAACCTGGGAATCCCATTTGGTTAATTACGCCAAGCTCTATATCAAGTCGCTCATCGTATTCAACACGTTTTACTTTTCGCTCTTCTTCATCGGGGAATAAAAACTGCAGTCGCTCTTCAAGACCGTCTTCTGATACTTTAACTAAAAACTCATCAATCTTGAGTGAGCCAGTTGGGTAATCAGGTAAAAAGTAAGTCCCTAGCTGAACCGTTACATTACAACGTTTAGCTATTTCTACCGTATTTTGTAGGGCTTCTGGAATGTCGCTAAACAGCTCTGCCATTTGCTCTGGTGTTTTTAGGTATTGTTCTTCAGAGAATCGTTTCGGCCTGCGTTTATCATCAAGTGTGTAACCGTCAAAAATAGCAACGCGAATTTCATGCGCTTCAAAGTTTTCAGGCTTTAAAAATACCACTTCGTTGGTGGCTACAACAGGTAACTGCTCTTTAACTGAAAGCTCTACCGCCATGTGCAAGTAGTCTTCTTCTAAAGGGCGATTGGTGCGAACAAGCTCAAGGTAGTAGTTATCGCTAAAATGCTGCTTGTAAAAACTAACTACTGATTCAATAACACTTGGATTATTTTTTAATAACGCTTTACCTAAATCACCGTCTTTAGCGCCCGAGAGAATAATTAAGCCCGTTTTATGCTCCACCAGCCATTCTCGGTCAATCACTGGGCGATGAAACACATGCCCACGTTGATACGCTTTAGATATTAATAAGGTAATGTTTTTATAGCCGTCGTTGTCTTTGGCTAATATGGTTAAGCGGCTTGGCTCGTCTGGAAATTCTGGGCTACGAACCCAAAAATCAGCACCCACAATAGGTTTAATACCGGCGTTATGCGTTGCGCCATAAAAGCGCACTAAACCACAAAAGTTCATTTGGTCGGTAATCGCAATAGCGGGCATTTGCAGCTCTTGCGCTTTAGCAACTATTGGCTTTGTTTTAGCAAGGCCGTCAACCATCGAAAAGTCAGAGTGAACCCTTAAATGAACAAAATCAGGAGCAGCCATGCTTAACCCTCACCATTGGCTTGCGCCAATACACGCTGCACAGGTTTAAAGCTTTTACGATGCTCGTCAATTGCGCCGTACTGCTCAAGCGCTGCAAAGTGCGCTTTAGTTGGATACCCTTTGTGCCCTGCAAAGCCATATTCAGGGTGGCGTTTATCAAGTTCAATCATTTCGTCATCGCGCGCTACTTTAGCTAAAATAGACGCGGCTGAAATTTCTGCCACTAGGCTATCGCCTTTAACAACAGCTTGCGCTGGCATAGTGAGTTTTGGTAAGCGGTTTCCATCTATAAATACAAATTCAGGTTGTGTGCTTAACGCCTCTACTGCGCGGGTCATGGCAAGCATCGTTGCGTGCAGAATATTTAATTCATCAATCTCTGTCGGATTGCAGCGACCATAGGCGTAACACAATGCTTTTTCTTTAATTTCAATAGCAAGTGCTTGGCGTTTTTTATCTGTTAATTTTTTAGAATCCGCTAAGCCAGCAATAGGTTTAGTGGGATCCAAAATAACGGCGGCAGTGACCACATCGCCAACAAGTGGACCGCGCCCTACTTCGTCAACACCGGCAATTAAGGCTACGTTGGGTCTATCAATTTGCATTTATTAACTCCGCCACAGCGTTGGCCGCTTGTTCGCTGGCATTTAATCTAATTTTTTCGTGAATAGCTAAAAAGCGTGCTTTTAGCGCTTTGTTATCAGTATTGAGCATAGGAGTAAGCGCATTTGTTAAGTTAGTCACGTTACACTCACTTTGTAAAAACTCAGGCACTAGCTCTTCGTCGGCTAATAAATTAGGCAGCGAAAAGTATTTAATATTAAACGTAAATAGAGTTTTAAAAATCCAATAGCTCAAAGGCTTTATTTTATAACCCACTACCATAGGTTTTTTATAAAGCATGCCTTCAAGTGTTGCAGTCCCCGACGCTAATAAAATAGCATCTGCGGCTTGCATCGCTAATTTTGATTGCCCATCAAGCAGATTAACATTTAGGCTTGGTGCTGTGGCATTTAAAATAGCGATAAATTGCGCTTTGCGTTTTTCGTTTACCAGTGGCACCACAATTTTAAGATTGGGGTTTTGCGCTTGCAGTTCTGCAGCCGTTTTAATATAAGTTTCACTTAGTAAACCAACTTCAGAGCCTCGACTACCAGGCAGCAATGCCAGTACTTTGTCATCAAGACTTAAACCTAATTCTTCACGGGCTTTGCTGTCGTTGTGCTCAAGTGCTATATCGTCAGCCAAGGTATGGCCCACAAATGTACACGGTACTTGATGTTTATCGTAAAATTCTTTTTCAAATGGTAATAACGCCAACACTAAGTTAGTCGCTGCACTTATGGTATGAATACGCTTTTCGCGCCATGCCCATACCGATGGACTGACGTATTGCACCGTTTTAATGCCCGCATCTTTAAGCGGCTTTTCTACTCGTAAATTAAAATCGGGAGCATCGATGCCAATATATACATCAGGTGGGTTATCAACAAAGTGCTGCACGAGTTGTTTACGGATTTTAAGTAAACGCGGCAAACGCCCTAACACTTCAACAAGCCCCATTACCGAAAGCTCTTCCATATCGAACAAGGTTTTACAGCCCTGCGCTTGCATTTTAGGCCCCGCTATTCCTTCAAAAATAGCATTAGGGAAGTGTTGCTTAAGCGCTTTTATTAGGCCTTCGCCTAAAATATCGCCCGACAGTTCACCTGCCACAATACCAATACGTAGTTGTTTTTTATCTTTATTCATTTGATTTTATTTCACAAGTAAACCAAGCGTTCATGCTTGTTAGTTTACCGTGTTTTAGTGTTTGATTAAACGCTTTAAATAACTGGTTTTTTATAAGCAAATTTAATTTATTGAATTATTTATTTTTAATGCTCATGTAGCATATGAAATATATATTAAGTTTTGCTAATATACGTATTGACAAAAATTGCACAAACGTAAATAATATTACAAACTTTCAGTAATTACTGAAAGATAAAAACATAACTTTGCCAATTATTATATTGCCCTGTTAATCCGTCACTTTTAAGGAGCTAATAATGATAGATGAAACCTTTGTGGATCTATCGCGATTACAGTTTGCTGTTACCGCTCTCTTTCATTTTTTATTTGTACCTCTAACTATAGGTATGACCTGGATTTTAGTTATCATGGAATCGGTTTATGTTATGACCGGTCGCGAAATTTACCGTGATATGACTAAATTTTGGGGAAAATTGTTTGGTATTAACTTTGCAATTGGTGTGGCCACAGGCCTTACCATGGAATTTGAGTTTGGTACTAACTGGTCTTATTACTCCCATTACGTAGGTGATGTTTTTGGTGCCCCGCTGGCTATTGAAGGCTTAATGGCATTCTTTTTAGAATCAACCTTTGTGGGGATGTTCTTTTTAGGTTGGGACAGGCTTTCTAAGCGCCAACATTTAGGGGCAACCTTTTTAATGGCGTTGGGAACAAATATGTCGGCGCTGTGGATTTTGATTGCCAACGGTTGGATGCAAAACCCAGTAGGTGCTGAATTTAACTATCAAACTATGCGTATGGAAATGACCAGTTTTGCAGAGCTTGTGTTTAATCCTGTAGCGCAAGTTAAGTTTATTCATACCGTATCAGCAGGTTACGTAGCTGCCTCGATGTTTGTACTGGGCATAAGTAGTTGGTACATATTAAAAGGTCGCGATTTGGCCTTTGCTAAACGCTCATTTTCGGTCGCTTCTGGTTTTGGTTTAGCGTCTATTTTATGTGTAATTTTACTAGGTGATGAATCAGGGTACGAAGTCGGCGAAGTTCAAAAAGTTAAACTTGCCACAATTGAAGCAGAATGGCACACAGAAGAAGCCCCCGCTGCATTTACTGCGTTTGGTTTTCCTGACTCAGAAGAGCAAGTTACCCATGCCGCAGTTAAAATACCTTATGCGCTTGGTGTAATTGCTACGCGCTCACTCGATGAGCAAGTAACGGGAATTAACGACTTAGAAAAACAACACGAAGTGCGTATTCGCAACGGCATGATTGCTTATGAATACCTTACAAAACTCAGAAACGGCGAAGATACACCTGAGAACATAGCCAAATTTGATACCCTAAAAGACGACTTGGGCTATGGTTTATTGCTTAAGCGCTACACACCTGATGTTGTAGACGCCACAGAAGAGCACATTCAAAAAGCCGTTAAGGACTCCTTTCCAAAAGTGGGCCCTATGTTTTGGTCATTTAGGATTATGGTTGCCTGTGGCGTGGCAATGCTCGCGGTATTTATTTTAGCATTTTACTACAACGCACATCGCGTTATTGAGCAAAAACGCTGGTTGTTATGGGCTGCCGTATTAAGCATTCCACTACCTTGGATAGCGATTGAATTTGGCTGGATAGTTGCTGAATATGGCCGTCAACCTTGGGCTATATCTGAAATACTGCCGACCTTTTTAGCGACATCGTCACTGACAGTAAATGATATTTTAATTAGCTTAACTGGGTTTATTGTTTTCTATACTGGTCTAGCCATTGTGGAAGGCTGGCTGATGATCCGGTTTGTTAAGCAAGGACCAAGCTCGCTACATACTGGTAAATATCATTTTGAATTACCAAATAAAGCTGAGAAAACTGAAGGAGAGCAATCATGATTTTTGATTATGAAACGTTAAAAATGCTTTGGTGGTTGATCATTGGTGTGCTGCTTATTGGTTTTGCTATTACCGATGGCATGGATATGGGCGTTGCTATGTTGCTTCGCCTCGTTGGTAAAACAGATTCAGAGCGCCGCACAGTAATAAACACTATTGGCCCGCATTGGGATGGTAACCAAGTATGGTTTATAACTGCGGGCGGGGCGTTATTTGCAGCGTGGCCTATGGTTTATGCTGCCGCATTTTCGGGCTTTTACTTTGCCATGATGCTGGTACTTTTTGCCTTATTTTTTAGACCACTTGGATTTGATTACCGCAGTAAAGTAGACTCAAAACGCTGGCGCAATAACTGGGATTGGGGCTTGCTTGCAGGCAGCGCAATTCCAGCATTAGTATTTGGTATTGCGTTTGGTAATTTATTTTTAGGCGTGCCATTTAATATTGATAACCTAATGCGTGTTAGCTACCAAGGCTCATTTTTTGGCTTACTTAACCCATTTGGATTACTTGCAGGTTTAGTGAGTATTACCATGTTAGTTGCGCATGCGGGAATGTGGTTACAACTTCGTACAGCAAGTGCAGTCGCAGAGCGTTCGGGTCAGTATGGTCGTTATTCGCTGATTGTATTTATTGTATTATTTGCTGCTGCTGGTTTTTGGGTTGCTAATTTAACCGGTTACCAAATTGTATCTATGGCTGATACACAGAGTCATGCAGATCCTTTAGCTAAAGTAGTCACAACAGCGCAAGGTGCGTGGTTAAGTAATTATAACATTCGTCCGTGGACAATGACCTTCCCTATTTTAGCGTTTGCAATGGCATTAAGTGCACTTGTGTTTTCTAAATTGAACAAACCTGCACTTGGGCTTATTTCAACAAGCTTAATGTTAATTGGCGTAATTATGACGGCAGGTGTATCACTGTTCCCATTTATTATGCCATCAAGCAATAATCCAAATATTAGCTTAACAATTTGGGATGCGGTATCGAGCCATAAAACGCTCAATGTAATGTTTGTTGCAGTGTGTATTTTTGTTCCACTTATTTTAACTTACACCACTTGGTGTTATGTAAAAATGTGGCGCAGAGTAACGGTTGAAGAAATTGAAAACAACACTCACGGTAGCTACTAAGGAGACTAAACTATGTGGTATTTCGCTTGGATTTTAGGTGTACTTTTGGCCTGTACCTTAGGTGTAATAAATGTAATGTGGTACGAGTTTCAGCAAAATAAAAACAGTATTGCAGATGATGAGCAAGTTATGCATGATTTATTAAACGATGCTAACAACACAAAAGATGACGACTAACCCCCGACCAGATCGCGCGCAGCAGCAATCACTGCGCGCTTTTTTAAAGCGTCAAAGTAAACCCGCTGCAGTGTGGTTAAAGTTAAGCATTGCATTGGGTACTTTTAACGCATTACTAATGATTGCAGGTGCTTATTTACTTGCGCAAACTATTCACAACGTTATGTTTGAAGGTAATAGCTTAACCCAAGTTACTCATTTATTATGGCCCTTAGCAGGTATTATTTTACTACGCGCAGTGTTTTTGGCGCTAAGTGAACGTTTGAGTGCATTTGCTGCACTTAAAATAAAGTCGGCTATGCGCCAAACACTTCTAAATAAGCTCAGTTTACTTGGGCCGAGCTATATAGAACAACACGGCCAAGGTGCTACATTAAATACCCTACATAATGGCGTAGAAGCACTCCACGACTATTATGCTAAATACTTACCAGGTGTTGCTTACAGCGCGCTTATTCCGCTGGCAATATTGGTTGTTATTTTTCCGACAGATTATAAAGCTGGGCTAATATTTTTATTAACCGCCCCGCTCATTCCTTTTTTCATGATTTTAGTTGGCTCTAAAGCCGAAGCTTTAAACCAAAAACGCTGGAAGCAACTTGCTGTGCTGGGCAATTATTTTTTTGACCGCGTTCAAGGTTTAACACAACTAAAACTATTTAATGCAACACGTACCGAGCTTAAGCAAATAGCTAAAATTTCAGATGATTTTAGACACGCAACACTCGATGTTTTAAAAATCGCGTTTTTATCATCATTTGCACTTGAGTTTTTAGCCACCATTAGCGTAGCACTGGTTGCTGTAATTATTGGTTTTAGATTGTTTTTTGGCACTCTTGATTTTGCTACTGGCTTTGTGGTGCTACTTTTAGCGCCTGAATTTTATTTGCCATTGCGCCAACTGGGGAGTCATTATCATGCACGCTTACAAGGTATTAGTGCGGCGGCCGACATGGTTGCGATTTTAAATGCCCCACTACCAAGTGACGAAAACACATCAGTAACTACAACCAAGCCTGAAAAAAATTTAACTTTAAATACAATTAACTCAATAAGTATTACCGACCTTAATTTTATATACCCAGATAGTAACGAAGGGATTAAAAATATAAATTTAACACTGCCAAATAAAGGCTTAATTGCAGTTGTGGGCAGTAGTGGATCAGGTAAAAGTACGTTGTTTGATTGCCTATTAGGGTTTCACCCTGAGGTGATTAACCATCTATCTATTAATGATCAGAGTTTAAGTACAACCGATATTACTTACTTGAAAAATAATATTGCATGGATACCACAAAAAGCGACGCTATTTTACGACACCATTGCTGCCAACATTAAATTGGCCAAACCAAATGCCACTCAACAAGAGCTTGAACACGCGGCAAAACAAGCTGGTGTGCTTGAATTTATAAATACCCTACCAGATGGTTTTAACACGCTGATAGGTGAGCAAGGCGAAGGACTTTCTGGCGGTCAAAAACAACGTATTGCACTGGCTCGCGCATTTATAAAACAAGCACCAGTCTTAGTGCTTGATGAGCCCACAGCACACCTTGATAGCCAAACAGAGCTGCTTATTCAAGATGCTATTAATGAGTATGCTAAAAACAACTTAGTGTTAGTTATTGCCCATAGATTAAATACCGTTAAACATGCCAGCAATATCATTGTGATGCACGATGGAAAAATAGCTGAGCAAGGTGACTTTGAAACACTTGCAGCACAAAATGGTGCATTTACTAACTTACTAAAAACGGCTGAACAAGGGGTAGCGCATGCGTAATTTTATTCGCTTATTAAAGCTTTGTGCTCCTCATTACAAAGCTATGCT
Source organism: Pseudoalteromonas sp. SG45-5 (assembly GCF_014164085.1). Taxonomy (NCBI): domain Bacteria; kingdom Pseudomonadati; phylum Pseudomonadota; class Gammaproteobacteria; order Alteromonadales; family Pseudoalteromonadaceae; genus Pseudoalteromonas; species Pseudoalteromonas sp. SG45-5. The sequence continues at coordinate 16,684 of NZ_JACJEM010000001.1, forward strand.
ATTGGGAACATTTTTAGCGACGATTACGGTATTAGCTAATGTGGGTTTATTGGCTATATCTGGTTGGTTTTTAGCATCAATGGCCGCTGCAGGTATTGCAGGCGTGCAAATGAACTACTTCACTCCAGCTGGTACGATTCGGTTTTTAGCTATTGTACGAACAGCATCGCGCTATGGCGAACGCCTAGTTACTCATAACGCCACGTTTTTATTACTAAGTGAAATACGTACCAATGTATTTGCAACGTTAAGCAAGCTTAACAATGTTGATTTAGCAATGAGCCGCAGCGCTGATTTAGTTAACCGATTACAAAACGATGTAGACGCACTCGACAAATTTTATTTAAACGTTTTACTGCCTATGCTGGTTGCTCTTTTAAGTGTACCAATCATCATGTTGTTTATGTCGGCCTATAATGGCAACGTCGCCCTTATTTGCTTTACTGGCATTATACTTATTGGTGTGGTTATACCTGCCCTACTTAGCGCAAAGCTCACTAAAAACAGCCATAAAGAAACACAACTTAGTGCACAACTTCGTTCTGAGCTTTCAGATACACTCACAGGCCTTAGAGAGCTTAGTATTTATCAAGCCCGTTCGCAGCAACTTAATAAGTGCGACGAATTAAGCGAGCAGTACAATCAGCAATTATTTATTCGCCACAAAGCACTGGCAAACTCAGATGGGTTAAGCTTGTTGGTTGTTCAATTAGCCATGCTTGCTAGCATAGTAACCATAGTGCCACTCGTATACACAAGCAGTATGGTAAATGTAGAACTTGCTATGTTGAGTTTATTTGTACTGGCAAGCTTTGAAAGCGTATTGCTACTACCCAATGCATTTATAGAGCTTCCAAGTGTTTTAAAAGCAGCAGAGCGATTGTTTACACTTGAAGATAAAGCCGCTAACTCGCAAATTGAAAGTAAACATGTAGACGTTGATGAAAACTTTAGCGCGCAAAATAACACATTGGCACTTAACAATATCAGCTATCAATATGGTGAACAAACAGCACTAACTGATGTTAGTTTTGAGCTGATGCCTCAGCAAAAAGTAGCGATTGTAGGTAGAAGCGGCAGCGGTAAAACGACGCTTGTAAATTTACTTACTGGTTTATGGCCTTTGCAACAAGGCAGCATAACGCTAAACAATCAAAATAGCGTTGTTGACTTACATTCGTTAAATAATGATATACGCGCAAATGTTATAAATATACTCGCCCAGCAGCACCATATTTTTAATGGCACATTAAGTGAAAACTTACGTTATGCCGCGCCAAATGCAACTAAAGAGCAAATGATTGAAGCGCTCTCGTTAGCCCAATTAAGCCCATGGTTTAATGAGCTAAAAGAAGGCTTAAAAACACGATTAGGCACTGGCGGGCGTAACGTATCGCAAGGTCAATCTAGGCGTATAGCCATTGCGCAAGCATTACTTAAAAGCCCCGCTATTTTAGTTCTTGATGAACCAACAGAGGGGCTTGATAATCAATCTAAGCAAGGGGTAATGCAAGCAATAATGCATGCTATGAATAACGCGAGCGTGCTGACAATTACGCACGATCCCGCTCTTCTTGCTCAAATGGATAATGTCGTATGGTTAGAAGACGGTAAAGTGGTTGCGCAAGGCTCTCATAAAGAGCTCAGTAGCACTTATCCTGATTATGTGGCACTAACTACCCGGTTTTAACACCGTTACAGACACGTCAATAACGCCGACTTTAGGGTCGGCTATCTTTTTAAACATACTCTTTGATAAATCGATAATACGACCACGTACATACGGGCCTCTATCGTTAATTCTTACCGTGACTGATTTGTTATTAACGAGGTTGGTAACAACGACCTTAGTGCCAAAATCGAACTCTAAATGGGCCGCCGTGGCGACTTGTTGGCTAAAGCGCTCTCCGTTAGCAGTTGTCCTGCCGTGATATTTATCAGCATAAAAAGAAGCTTTTCCTACTTGAGTGATTTCTCCAGCAGATGACTTAACAATAGGTTGGCTACTACAAGCGGCTAAAGCTGAAGTTATAAAAAGAGTGACGACTAACTTAGGTAAACGCATAGGATGACTTTTATTATACAAATTAGGTGCATACTAACTTGAGTAGCCTGAGTATTAACTGAATTAGCTTAAAAGCAGGACAATAAAAAACCACCTTCGATTTATCATCTAGGGTGGTTTTTTAATGCTTAAAGCAAAACGCGCGAATTATCTTACGATGCCGCGCTCTGAGCTTTTAACAAAGTCGACCATCAACTTCACAGCAGGATACTTTGCAGCATCTTCACTAAGCGACTCAATCGCTTCGTCTGCACCTAAGCTCTTACGGTAAAACGCTTTGTATGCACGGCGTACAGCCATAATTTCATCACTTTCGAAACCACGACGTTTCATGCCTTCTTTATTGATAGCAGCAGGACCTGCTGGCATACCAATGGTAGTAACAAAAGGTGGTACATCTTTGTTAACACCTGAATACATACCAATAAAGGCATGTGCACCAATTTTACAAAACTGATGAACTCCCGAATTACCACCTAAGATAACCCAATCGCCTACATGTACATGGCCGGCCACACTTGCATTGTTAGCAAAAATTACGTTATCGCCAATTACCGCGTCATGTGCAACGTGTGTATAAGCCATAAATAAGTTATTACTACCAATTTTAGTAACGCCTTGATCTTGAATTGTTCCACGGTGAATTGTGGCACATTCACGGATAACGTTGTTATCACCCATGATCAATGTGGTTGGCTCGTTGTTGTATTTTTTGTCTTGGCAGGCTTCGCCTACAGACGCAAATTGAAAAATATGATTGCCAGAGCCAATCGTCGATGGTCCTTTCACAACAACGTGAGACTCAATAATACAGTTATCACCGATAACAACATCATTGCCAATATAACTATATGGGCCAACTGAGACATTGTTGCCTAGTTTCGCGCCAGGTTCGATTATTGCTGTAGAATGGATCACAATTAAAACTCTCTTCTAGCACACATAATTTCGGCACTACATACTAATTTGCCATCGACTTTTGCTTGAGCGGCGAATTTCCAAATATTGCGGCGCTCTTTTAAAAACTCAACATGAAGATGCATAGTGTCGCCTGGGATCACCGGCTGCTTAAAACGGGCATTGTCTACAGCAGCAAATAAGTAAAGCTCATTTTCGCTACGGTTTTCAACTGTTTTAAAACCAAGTAAACCTGTTGCTTGTGCCATTGCTTCTAAAATTAACACACCTGGAAAAATAGGCTGATTTGGAAAGTGCCCAGTGAAAATAGGTTCGTTTATAGAAACATTTTTAATAGCATGCAAAGATTTACCTGGTGTAAAATCAATAACACGGTCAATTAGTAGCATCGGGTAACGGTGCGGTAATAAAGCTAAAATTTCTTGAATATCAAGGCTATTTAATTCGTTTGCCAAAATAGCATCCTTATTAGTGTTCAACGTTTATGACTTAGTCAGTGCTTCTAGCGCTTTAAGACGAGATTTCATGTCTGAAAGATTTCGCAAATGAGCAATAGACTTTCGCCATTCTTTGTTAGTTGTATGGGGCATACCAGATGAGTAAATACCTGGTTCGGTGATTGATTTTGTCACCATACTCATGCCGGTAATTATAACACCATCACATACAGACATGTGACCATTAATTGCAACCATGCCACCAATCTGGCAATTCTTACCAATGGTTACACTTCCTGCAAGTACGGTGCAGCCAGCGATTGCTGTGCCTGAATTAACTTCAACGTTGTGTGCTATTTGACATTGGTTATCGATAATAACATTGCTATGAATTACGGTGTCATCGAGTGCCCCCCGGTCAATTGTGGTACTTGCACCAATTTCAACCTTGTTGCCTATAATAACCGATCCAAGCTGAGGTATCTTTATCCACTGCCCTCGCTCGTTTGCATAACCAAATCCGTCACTACCCACAACACTATTTGCTTGAAACAAACAATCCGAACCAATTTCAACGTCATGATAAATAGTCACACTAGGCCAAAGCTTAGTACCTGAACCTATTTTAACACGTTCGCCAATAAAACTGTTCGGACCAATCTGTGCGTTATCGCCAATAACAGCATTCGCTTCAACTACGGCATTAGCACCAATAGCAGCACTTGGACTTATTACAGCCGTTGGGTGAATAACAGCACTAGCATGAATACCCGTAGATGCTGAACGTGGCGTTGTATCAATTAGTTGCGCTAGTTTTGCATAGCTAACATAAGGGTTCGCAACAATGATTTTATTGCCATTAAAATATGGCGCATCGGCTTCACTTACAATCACAGCACTGGCTTGGGTTGTTCGCAGTTGTGGGCGGTATTTTGAGTTCGCTAAAAATGCAATATGCCCAGTACGGGCATTTGCAAGTGTCGCTATTTTTTTTATTTCTAAAGCGCCATCACCCTGAAGTTCGGCGCTTAGAAGTTTCGCGATTTGCGAAAGCGTATAATTTTGCATAGAGTGATTATTTCTTGCTAACAGCTGCTACAACTTTATCAGATAGATCTGTTACTTTTTTAGGGTTAAAGTAAATAGTTGTGTCTTTTACTTTAACTTCATCAAAGTCACCATCTTTAGCAATTTCTTCAATCGTTGTAATAATTAAACCTTGTACTTTCGCCAGTTCTTGGTTTTGACGTGTTTTTATTTCTTGCTCTAAAGGACGACCTTTTTCGGCAAGGTTTTTTTGCATGCCTTGAATTTTATCGCGCAGTGTATCTTTTTGAGCTTGACTCATCGTTGTGCTTTCGCGCTTAAACTTCTCAGCTTCAAAACGAATATCGCCTTGTAATTTTTCAAGCTCTTGACGACGCTCTGCAAACTCTGATTGTAATGATTGTTCAATTTTAGCCATTTGAGGAAGCTGCTTGTAGATTTCTTGCATATCTACTATGCCTACTTTATGTGCTAGTGCACTTGCAGAAGTACCCATCATTAACGTTGCTAAAACAGCTACTGCTGTAGATTTAAATAATTTAGTCATAAAAAACTCCTTTAGAAAGTATTACTAATATTAAAACTAATTGTTTTTGTATCGTCATCTTCTTCTTTTTGCAATGGATACGCAAAACTAATCAGCATTGGACCCATTGGGGAGATCCACTGTAGTGATAAACCGGTTGAAATCCTAAAACGCATCGGATCTGAATAATCATCTAGCTTAGCACGCTGTTCCGATAGTAAGTTTTGAAAACGATCGACGTTAAACTCTGTATCCCATACGTTTGCAGCGTCAACAAAGAAACTCGTACGAACTGAGCTCGTGTTATCCTCATCTAAAAACGGTGTAGGAACAATTAATTCCATACCAGCCACCGCTTTAGCATTACCACCTATTCGACCTTGAGCTGATAATACATCAAACTCAGGTGCGCCGCCTATACTACCAGTTGTAACGCCATCCGGATCCGGTGTACCTGGAATCGATAGCGGTCCACGAGATACTGCACGAGGTAAGATTGTATTTCGGTCAAAACCTCGTAATTCCATTTCAGTAATACGGAAATACTCTTGGAATGGCAGAGTTTGATCATAGCCATTTGTTGAACCGTAGCCATTACCGTAACCAAGTGCAGCACGTGTTGAAAACACCCAACGGTGATCGTTTGAAATTGGCCAGTAAAAACGCGAATCATAGTTCAATTTAAAATATTGAAGATCTGAATTAGGCGTTGTTGCTGTTAGGTTCAAGGTTTGGCGCGAGCCCGCTGTTGGGAATAAACCTCGGTTCACAGTAACACGAGACCAACCTACACTTAACTCATATTTAGTAAAGTCAAAGCCTTTATCTGGATTCTCTGGGTCTAGAAAAGTTTCACGTAGTACTCGTGTTTGCTCGTACTCAGCAATATCCGATAGCTCTTCTTGTATCCACCGCACTCCAAAATTAACCCTGTTAATTGCATCAATTGGAAAACCTATATTCGTACCAAGTCCATAGCTTTTTGATTTATAATTAATAAGGCTAAATGCGCTTGCATCATAGTTACTATAAAAAATACTACTACCTTGTGATACACCATCAGGCGTAAAGTACGGGTCTGTGTAAGATACACTTACGCGCTCAGAGCCCTTAGAAGTATTTATATTAAAACCAATTTGGTTACCAGTACCTAAAAAGTTAGACTCTGTTACACCAATGTTGAATTGTAGCCCTTGGTAAGAACCATAGGCAAGACCAGCATTAAAGCTGCCTGCCGACTGCTCTTTAACAGTAAAGTCAACGTCAACTTGGTCGTCAACACCTGGTACTGGCACTACATTAAAGTCAACTTTTTCCATGTAGGCTAAACGCTGAATTTGCAACTTTGAACGCTCTAGGTTTTGATTAGATAACCAAGCACCTTCTAACTGGGTCATTTCGCGGCGCAACACTTCGTCTGACGTATTTTGATTACCGCCTACAATTATACGGCGAACATACACTCGTTTACCTGGATTAACAGACAGTGTTAGCTGTACTTCTTGCTTTTCGTCATCAATTTCTGGAATTGTACGTACTTCAGCATTAGCATAACCAAATCGTGCTAAATAACTCTTAATAAACTCTTCAGAAGACGTAACGACAGAGCCGTTATATAACTCTCCAGCTCTTAGTGGAATTACACTTTTAATTAAGTCTTCACGGCCAAGTAAATCACCTATAAAGTCGAAACCTTTAACTGTATATTTAACACCTTCCGTTAAATTGGCTGTAACGTAAACAGACTCACGCTCCGGACTCACAGACACTTGTGTTGAGTCAATATTAAAACGAAGATACCCACGGTCTAAATAAAAACTGCGAATTTTTTCTAGATCGCCTTCAACTGTTTGCTTTTGGTAACGATCACTACCCATAAACTGCCACCAAGGCAAATCTTGCTGAGACTCAGCAAGTTTAAGCAGATCTTCATTTGAAAAAAGTTCATTACCCACTAGGTTAATTTGGCGGATAGATGCCGCATCACCCTCATCAAACTCTAATTTAAGTTTAACGCGGTTACGTGGCAGTTTAGTCACGCTAATATCAACTTTAGCGTTGTATTTACCGATACTGTGGAAAAACTCAACTAGGCCTTTTTCAATATTATCTATAACTGTCTGATCTAGGGGTTCACCTTGGCGAATATCTTGCTGATTTAACGACTCATTAAGCTGCTCATCTTTTATATCTTTATTACCTTCAAATTCTATAAAGCTAATAGTTGGACGTTCAGTTACTTTAAAAACAACGTTATTGCCATCGCGAAGCGCTTTTATATTATCAAAGTGTCCTGAGCGATAAAGTGACTTTATTGTTTTTGAAATCGTATAGTCATCTACATTATCGCCCACATTGATAGGAATATGCGTTAACGCAGCACCCAGTGCTACACGCTGTAAACCTTCAACTTTTAGATCTTCAACAATAAAGGAGTTTTGGCCCAGGGCTGCAAAACTTGCCCCTAATAAACTTGTCATTGCCAAATGTTTTTTTATAGCCATTTTATTATCTTTATCCTATACAACTGTATTACCGCTCAACACCTCTACTTAGAGATATTTTACAATCGAGTTCTAATTAGTAATTGGTCACGTTGCAACTACAAACGCGATACATCATTGAACAAAGCGAAACATGTTAGAAAAATGAGCAATAAAGCACCCACTTTAAAACCAAACTCTTGTGTCTTTTCAGAGACTGGCTTTTTACGTAAAAGTTCAATTATGTAATACATTAAGTGTCCACCATCAAGCACTGGCAGGGGTAATAAATTGAATACACCCAAGTTAACGCTTATCAGTGCCAAAAAGCTCAAAAAAGCAACTAAACCATAGCTTACGCTAGTTCCTGCGCCTACTGCAATACCCACCGGACCACTTAAGTTTTTAACCGAAACCTGACCTGTAATTAAATTACCTATCATGTCAAAGCTAAGGGTAATCAAACGCCATGTTTCTTGTGTGCCGCGAACAATACTATCGAGTGGACCGTACTGTCTAGTCTCTACGTAACCATCAGGCCATTGCTGAACGACTGGGGCTACACCTAAAAAACCTTGTTCCATGCCGTTATTATCAATACGAGCTTGAGGCGTTACAGCTATTACTTTTATACTATCTTGTCTTTTTACACTAAATTGTAAAGATTTGTTAGCCGATTGCGTAATAAGATTAACTAATTGCTGCCAATTGCTTATTGTTTCGCCATTTACAGCCAATATTGTATCGTTAACCTGCAAATTTGCATGTTCTGCCGCTGAATTTTTAGTCACTGCCGCTATCGTTAGTGTTGCTTGTGGCCTAAAGGGCACTATGCCCAGTGAGCTTAACGGTGGCACATCTTGTTGATCTAATTTCCAACCATCTAAATTAAGCGTTTTAACTCTTGGTTGAAGGTTTTCATCTCGAACAGTTACCTCAACACTTTGCCCACCTAAGCTAGACATCAATGCAAATGTGGCGTCTTGCCATGTTGCTATATCATTATCACCAATTTTAATAATTTGCTGGCTTGGCATTATGCCCGCTTGCTCTGCGCGACTGCCTTGAGTAACACTGCCAACAACAGGCTTAACGGATTGCACACCCACCACATACATCACGGCTAGTGCAAAAATAGCAAACAAGAAGTTAGCCATAGGACCTGCGGCAACGATAGCGATACGCGCCTGAACCGATTTTGCATTAAAAGATAAATGCCGTTGACTCTGCGCTACTTCATCAACGCGCTCATCTAGCATCTTTACATAACCACCCAATGGAATAGCGGCAATTACATATTCAGTATCGTATTTATCGCGCCATTTCAATAAGGGCTTTCCAAAACCAATAGAAAAACGCAGTACTTTAACACCCGCCTTACGCGCCACCCAAAAATGACCATACTCATGCACTGTAACTAAAATACCGAGAGCGAGAATAAATGAGCCGAGATTCCAAAAAAAATCAAACATATTAATGCGCCACTGTTGTTATAAACTCTAAAGCGCTAATGCGCGCTAACTTATCGCACTCTAGAATTTCATCTAGGCTTTGCACATTGGTATACGTTGCAGCGTCGAGCGTCTTTGCATTTATTGTGTATATATCGGTAAAGCCAATTTTACCGTTTAAAAATGCATCTACAGCAATCTCATTTGCTGCATTAACGGTTGTGGTTGCCCCTTGACCTGAACTACACGCATCAATCGCCAACTGTAAATTTGGGTAGCGAGTAAAATCAGGTTTAGTAAACGAAAAATCACAAATATCAGAAAAGTCTAACGGCTTAACGCCTGCATCAATTCGCTCAGGGTATGCTAGCGCATGCGCTATGGGTGTACGCATGTCTGGGTTACCCATTTGCGCTAAAATAGAACCATCGTGATATTGCACCATTGAGTGAATAATACTTTGCGGGTGGATAACCACATCAATATCGTTTGCATCACAATTAAACAGCCATTTGGCTTCAATAAGCTCTAAGCCTTTGTTCATCATAGTGGCTGAATCAACTGATATTTTTTGACCCATAGACCAATTAGGATGCGCTACCGCTTCATTCACAGTGACATTTTTAAGGGTATTGATATCACGAGTTAAAAACGGGCCACCAGAGCCGGTAAGCAAAATTTTACTTACGCCGTGCTGTTGTAAATGTTGATCGCCTTTGGCATTTTGTAATGAAGCAGGAAGACATTGAAAAATTGCATTATGTTCACTATCGATTGGCAGCAAAGTGGCTTTGTGCTGTTTAACTTTATCGATAAACAACTGACCAGACATAACTAATGATTCTTTATTAGCAAGCAACACTTTTTTACCCGCCTCAACGGCACTCAATGTAGGCATTAAGCCCGCAGCACCAACAATTGCCGACATAACAATATCAACATCAGGATGAGCACATAAATCGCTCATTGCTTGAACTGAGTGCATTACCAAAGTTTGACACTGAGTATTAGCTAAGTATGAAGATAACTGCTCAGCGGCTTGCTGCGTTGCCATAATTGCATACATAGGCTGATGTTCAATACACAACTCAGCCATTTTTTTTACGTTTTGCCCTGCAGTTAAGGCAAACACATCATATAACTCTTTATTTCGCGATACGACATCAAGTGTACTTAAACCAATTGAACCCGTGGCGCCTAAAATAACCAGTAATTGCCTGTGGCTCATAAACTCAGTGTCCACGCGTAGCACATCACAAACATTGGAGCCGCAGCCGTTAAGCTATCAATTCGGTCTAAAATACCACCATGCCCAGGTAAGCAGCTGCCACTGTCTTTAAGGCCCGCTTCGCGTTTAAACATGCTTTCAAGCAAGTCACCAACTGCAGAAAATAAAGCTATAAATGCAGTCATAATCGCATACACAGGCCAAACAACTAAATCAACATCAGTAAAATGGCAAAATATTAATACAAATATAATTGATGCAACAACACCGCCTGCTAACCCTTCAATTGTTTTGTTTGGGCTTACTTTAGGCATTAATTTATGCTTACCGAAGCTCTTACCTGTAAAGTATGCACCTACATCAGCACTCCATACAATTCCTAACACAACTAAAATAAGCATAGAGCCAAAATGAGTCGACTCTGCATATTGCGCGCTACGTAATGTGTTAAGTGCAAGCCACAATGGGACAAGCGTCAATAAGCCAGCAATGCCGCGCATCATTAAGCCTTCATTCCACGCTTTAGCCATCGATGGGTAACGCCATACTAAATAGCTAGCAACAATCCACCAAGCAAATGCCAGTGTAAATACATAATTTGCATCCCCAACAAGTTTACCATTTTGCCATAATGCATCTATTGGCCAATGTAAATTAAGCAGTGCGAGTAACACCCCAACTAAAATAACAAACGCGCCTCTTTTAAGCTTACCGCATAAGCCCATAAAAGCAGACCATTCCCATGCTCCCAATAACACGATTGCACCAGCAAAATAACTAAATAACGTAAGCGGTGTATAAAAAACCAAAGCCAGTGCTAAAGGTGCTAGCACGAGTGAGGTTAAAATTCGTTGTTTTAACAAAATGTGACCCTTATTCTTTTAGTTTTGAGCGAGTAATTGTTTTATTTGTTCGCCCGTACAACCAAAACGTCGCTCTCTGGCAACGTAACATGCAATGGCTTCAGCAAATGCTGCTTCATTAAAATCAGGCCAAAGTGTGTCGGCAAAGTAAAATTCGGCGTAAGCTGCTTGCCATAGTAAAAAGTTACTAATACGAACATCGCCACCTGTACGAATGAGTAAATCAGGTTCAGCCTGATCTGCCATGCTCATATGCTGCGCTAAACGCTCTTCGGTAATATCGTTTGCATTGAGCTCGCCTTTTGCCACTTGCAAAGCAAGTTGTTTCGCAGCGTTAGCCATATCCCAACGACCACCATAATTAGCTGCTACGTTCAAACACAGCCCCGTATTATTCTCAGTCAACTCTTGTGCAGAATATACTTTACTGCGCAAGCTCTCCGAGAATCGTGATAAGTCTCCAATAATGGTCAGTTTTACATTGTTTTTATGAAGCTTTTTCACTTCTTTTGTTAAAACAAACAAAAAGAGCTCCATTAAAGTATTTACTTCGTCTTCAGGGCGGCGCCAGTTTTCACTACTAAAAGCAAATAAGGTTAACGATTGTACCCCTAATTTAGTACAAAACTGAACTGATTGACGCACAGCGTCCACACCTTTTTTATGCCCATATACACGAGGTCTGTTTCTAGCTTGTGCCCAACGCCCGTTTCCATCCATGATGATGGCAACGTGTTTAGGTAAACATTGCTGTGAAATTGTATCAGCGTCTAGAGCCATAAATATCGAGTATTCCATAAAAAAACGCCGCCTAGTATACCCCAGACGGCGTTTCAAAACTAATAATTTTAGCTGCTTAGATTTCCATCAATTCTGTTTCTTTGGCAGCTAATAGCGTATCCATTTCTTTAATAAACTTATCAGTAAGTTTTTGAATCGCATCATCTGATTGACGCGCTTCATCTTCTGATATGTCTTTATCTTTTAATAACGCTTTCACATCGCCATTAGCATCGCGACGAATATTACGAACAGCAACACGACCGCCTTCAACTTCAGCGCGTACAATTTTGATTAAGTCTTTACGACGTTCCTCGGTCAGTGGAGGAAGTGGTACACGAATAACAGTACCTGCTGACATAGGGTTTAAGCCTAAGTCAGACGCCATAATCGCTTTTTCAACAGCTTGCGCTAAAGACTTATCAAACACACCAATAGCCAGTGTGCGAGAGTCTTCAATTGTTACATTAGCAACTTGGTTTAAAGGCGTTGGTGCACCGTAGTACGACACCATAATGCCATCTAAGATAGCTGGATGTGCACGGCCAGTACGAATTTTAGATAATTGGCTACCTAGTGCAGTTACACTTTTTTGCATGCGCGCTTGCGCGTCTTTTTGAATATCGTTAATCACGGTTTAATCCTAATTATTTGATTATTTCATCTGAGGCTTGTGAAGAAATAAGGGTTCCCTCTTCTTCACCCATAATTACGCGTTTTAACGCGCCTGATTTATTCATGTTAAATACGCTCAATGGCATATTGTGATCGCGGGCCAAAGTAAATGCCGCTAAATCCATAACTTTTAATTCTTTTTCAATAATTTCATTGTAGCTTAGGTGGCGATAAAGCGTTGCTTCTGGGTTTTTAACAGGGTCATCACTGTAAACACCATCTACCTTAGTTGCTTTGATTACGGTATCGGCTTCAATTTCTATACCACGTAAGCACGCAGCTGAGTCAGTCGTGAAAAACGGATTACCCGTACCTGCTGCAAAAATAACAACACGGCCCGTTTTTAACAAGCTAATTGCTTCTGCCCAATTGTATGCATCACACACACCATTAAGCGGAATAGCCGACATTAAACGACAATTTACAAATGCACGGTGTAGCGCATCACGCATTGCAAGGCCATTCATAACCGTCGCAAGCATACCCATATGGTCGCCAACGACACGATTCATACCGGCTTCGGCCAGTGAACCACCACGTAAAAAGTTACCACCGCCTATCACTAAACCCACTTCTACGTCGAGTTCTACTAGCTCTTTAATCTCTTGTGCCATACGGTCTAAAACTTTAGGGTCGATGCCGAAGCCTTCGTCTCCCATTAAAGCTTCACCACTTAATTTAAGAAGAACACGTCTAAAAATAGGTTTGCGATTGATAGTCATAGTATTGGGGCCAACTTTTATTGAATTATGGATAAAAAATAACCGCGCTTATGTTAAACATAAAAGCGCGGTTATTTTAAAGAATTTCTAGCTGTGAAGCAAAACCAAATAGTACTTTAATTGCATCTAATTTCCTTTTGCATCACAAATAGTAATCTTACTTAGCTTTAGCAGCAGCAATTTGAGCAGCAACTTCAGCAGCAAAATCTTCTTCTTTCTTCTCGATACCTTCACCAACTTCTACACGTACGAAGCTAGTAACTGTTGCGTTTTTCTCTTTAAGAATATCGCCAACAGATTTTTTAGGTTCCATGATGAAAGCTTGACCAGTAAGAGAAACCTCACCAGTAAATTTCTTCATACGACCAACAACCATCTTCTCAGCGATTTCAGCAGGCTTGCCTTCGTTCATCGCGATTTCGATTTGTACTTGCTTTTCTTTTTCAACAACATCAGCTGGAACATCTGAAGGTGTTAAGTATTCAGGGCTAGATGCAGCAACGTGCATTGCAACGTGCTTAAGTGTTTCTTCATCAGCAACACCTGCAACAACAACACCGATACGATCGCCATGACGGTACTCAACTAGGTTTTCACCTGTTACGTACTGTAGACGACGTACATTGATGTTTTCACCAATTTTAGTCACTAGCTCAACACGGTCTTCTTCAAACTTAGCTTGTAAGTCTTCGATAGAGATAGTGTCAGCAATTGCAGCGTCAGCAACTTTATTAGCAAATGCTAAGAAGCTTACGTCTTTTGCAACAAAGTCTGTTTGACAGTTAACTTCTACTAGTACTGCAACACCCGCGTTTTGCTTGATGATGATAGTACCTTCAGCAGCAATGTTACCTGCTTTTTTAGCAGCTTTAGCAGCGCCACTTTTACGCATATTTTCAATCGCTAACTCGATGTCGCCATCAGTTTCAGTCAACGCTTTTTTACAATCCATCATGCCAGCGCCTGTGCGCTCGCGTAATTCTTTAACTAGGGCAGTAGTTACAGCCATTAGTAAATCCTCAAATCTGAATTCTGGTTTAGATAAGCGGGTTACCCGCTCTACAAGAATAGCAAGTCTTCACCTTAAAAAGATGAAGACTTGATGACAGCTAATTACTCAGCTTCTACGAAGTCGTCTTTCTCAGCTTGAGCAACGATGTTATTCTCGCGGCCTTCAGTGATAGCAGTAGCAACAGCACTTGTGTAAAGGCTTACTGCACGGATAGCATCATCGTTACCAGGTACGATGAAATCAACACCGTCTGGGTTAGAGTTAGTATCAACGATTGCAACAACTGGAATACCTAGGTTGTTAGCTTCACGGATAGCAATGTGCTCGTGATCAGCATCGATAACGAAAAGCGCGTCTGGAAGACCGCCCATGTTTTTGATACCACCAAGGCTTTTTTCAAGCTTGTCCATTTCGCGGTTAAGCATTAACGTTTCTTTCTTAGTTAATTTCTCGAAAGTTCCGTCTTGGCTTTGGATTTCAAGGTCTTTAAGACGCTTGATTGATTGACGAACTGTTTTCCAGTTAGTCAACATACCACCTAACCAACGGTGATTTACGTAATACTGGTCGCTCGCGATAGCTGCTTCTTTAACTGCTTCGCTTGCTGCGCGCTTAGTACCAACGAAAAGAACTTTACCTTTGTTTGCTGCAGCACCAGTTAAAAACTTAAGTGCGTTGTTGAACATTGGTACAGTTTGCTCAAGGTTGATGATATGTACACGGTTACGTGTGCCGAAGATGAAAGGCTTCATCTTAGGGTTCCAGTAACGTGCTTGGTGACCAAAGTGAACACCAGCTTGAAGCATATCGCGCATTGAAACGTTTGCCATTTTATAGATCCTCTATAGTTGTTTAGGGTTAGGCCTCCACATATCCCATAGCACCAACACCGAAGTAATTAAACTTCAAATGCACCCAAGTGTATGTGACGATACGTGTGTGTGTTAAAATCAAATTGTGTTTGCCTTAAATACAAAAAATCATTTAAGAATTTATTTGTAAAAAGACGGCGCGCTTTATACCATATTAAAAACAAATACTCAACATCGCGTGCAAAAATTATGCAGCGATAAATGTTAAAAACTCAACTTTGGAGCCTCAATGAGCGCTATTATCAAGACCCCTGAAGAAATAGAGAAAATGCGTGTAGCTGGGCGCTTAGCAGCCGATGTACTCGAAATGATCGGCCCACATGTAGTGCCAGGAATTACCACCGATGAGCTAAATACAATTTGTCATGATTATATTGTTAATGTGCAACAAGCAATCCCTGCTCCATTAAATTATCATGGCTTTCCAAAATCAGTTTGTACGTCAGTTAATCATGTTATTTGTCACGGAATTCCAAATGACAAAGCATTAAAAGATGGCGATAGCGTAAATATTGACGTAACAGTCATTAAAGATGGCTACCACGGCGATACATCTAAAATGTTCCACGTTGGTACACCCAACATTCAAGGCAAACGTCTTGCAGAAGTAACCCAAGAAAGCTTATATCTGGCAATTAAAATGGTAAAACCAGGTGTGCGTTTAGGTGATATTGGCGAAGCAATTCAAAAATATGCAGAGAGCTTTAATTACTCAATTGTCCGTGAATATTGTGGCCACGGTATTGGTGCAGGATTTCATGAAGAACCACAAATAATGCATTACGGCAAAGCCGGTACTGGTGAAGCCTTAAAAGCAGGTATGTGTTTAACTATTGAACCTATGGTGAATGCAGGTAAACGTCAATGTAAGCTTCTTAAAGATGATTGGACCGTAGTAACACGTGACCGTAGTTTATCAGCGCAGTGGGAACATACTTTATTAGTGACTGAAAATGGTGTTGAAATTTTAACGCTACGATCAGATGATACAATCGACAGGATCATAGAACACTAATAATAAGGGCATGTGACTTTTTAGATTTAACGAATTTTAATTCTAAAAAGTTAATGCGTCCAATAACAGGAGCCAGCCCACGTGGCATTACCCAACAAAGTAAAGAAGTTGCTTAGCGATGCTGAGCAACTGAGTGATTATCGCGATTGTTCTAGCTATTTTTATAAATGGTTACATAACGAATTTTCGAAACAACCCGTTGGGAATTTAATTAATGCTCGGGCTGAGTTTATTGACCGCCTACTCATTAAACTATTCCATGTTTATGGTTTAGCACACGAACCTGACCTTGCACTAATTGCTGTTGGTGGCTATGGGCGCGGCGAGCTGCACCCATACTCAGACATCGATTTTTTATTGCTTGTTACTCAACAACCAAGCGAAAATGTTTGCGAAAAAATTGGCCAGTTTGTCACCATGCTGTGGGACCTCAATTTAGAGATAGGCCATAGCGTGCGTACTATAGAGCAAGCTATTGAACAAAAGCGTGAAGACGTAACCTTTGCTACCAGCTTGCTCGAAAGCCGCCTTATTTTTGGTAATCATATTGAGTTTGAAAAACTCAAAACATTTGTACTTGAAACGCCAGTTTGGGGCTCTAGTGACTTTTTTGTTGCCAAAGTGCAAGAACAAAATTTACGCCATAGAAAATGCCACGGCACGGCCTATAACCTTGAACCAAATATCAAAGAAAACCCTGGCGGCCTTCGCGATTTACAAACTATTATTTGGGTTGCCAAAAAACACTTTAGAGCCGAGACCCTGCAAGAGCTTATAAATCATGGCTACCTTACTCACGAAGAGTTTCAAGAGCTCTCAGAGTGCAGAGAAAATCTGTGGAATATTCGTTTTGCGCTGCATTTAGCCGCTGAACGTTCTGAGAATCGCTTATTATTCGATCATCAACCGCAAGCCGCTGAAATACTGGGTTTTGGTAGCGATGGTAAAGCCTCGGTTGAACGTATGATGAAGCGCTTATTTAGAATTATGAGTCGCGTGCGTGAGTTAAATCAAATGCTGCTTTCATACTTTGAGCAAAGTATCAGCCCTCAAAATAGTGAAAACCAAGCAGTAGAGCTCGACAGAAACTTTGAGCAAATAGGCCATCAAATAAGAGTAAAAGATCCATCCGTATTCTTTAGGCGCGACCAACTCTTTGTATTGTTTGAGCACATAGCCGATAACCCAACAATAACGCATATTTACCCAAGCACCATCAGAACTATTCGCCAAGTTCGCCGTCGTTTATTGGGAGACTTACAAGACTACGCGGCCTGTCGTGAAGCCTTTTTACGCTTAGTTAAGCACCCTAACGGTATGGGCCGCGCATTTACGCTCATGCACAAGCACGGCATGCTTGCCGCCTACTTACCCCAGTGGCGTAATATATTTGGACAAATGCAATTTGATTTATTTCATGCATATACAGTAGATGAACATACCCACAAGCTAATCAAAAATATTTACCAATACTTTGATAAAACCGGTATTAGCGAGTTTCCTATTTGCAGTGAAATCGTGACTCGAATGGACAAGCCAGAGCTGCTTTATTTAGCGGGTATTTTTCATGATATAGCAAAAGGGCGTGGTGGCGATCACTCAGAACTTGGTGCCGTTGATGCTATTGCATTTGCTAAACTACATGGTTTTTCATCGGCTGATGCAAAGTTAATTGCATGGCTTGTAAGTAATCATTTACTTATGTCGGTTACCGCTCAGCGTAAAGACATTAACGATCCAGGTGTTATTAAAGATTTTGCTACGCGGATAAAAACAGAGCGTCAACTCGACTATTTATATTGTTTAACCGTTGCAGATATACGTGCAACCAACGACAACTTATGGAATGATTGGAAAAACACCCTGCTGCGTGAGCTTTACCTACATACACAACGGGCGTTACGTTTAGGGCTTGAAAACCCAATGGACCAACGCGACCAAATTCGCGATAAAAAACACCAAGCTAAACAGCGCCTTCTTAACTTAGGTTATCAAGAAGAAAAGATTGATTTAATTTGGAGCCGTTTTAAAGCGAATTATTATACCGCTTTTAGTGAACAACAAATATCGTGGCAAAGTGAGCACTTATTAAGTAGTACTGATTTAAGCCAACCGAGTGTTATTGTGTCGAATAAGGCAATGCATGGCGGAACGCAAGTGTTTGTATACAGCCCTTATTCTAGCGTATTATTTGCTCGTTTAGTCAGTGTGATTGGCTCTAAAAAAGCGCAAATACAACACGCACAAGTTCTAACCACTAAAGATGGCTATGTACTGTTTAGTTTTGTAATATTAGAAGTAAATGGTCAACCTATCGCCAGCGGCCGTGCGCAATCGATTAAACGAGGACTTGAACAAGCACTTAACGATCCACGTAAAAAAATACGTTTTAAAAAGAACCGTTCACAACGCTTTAAAGACTTTAATATAAAACCTAAAATCATTCTGCGCCCACATGCACGTAAAGACCGCAGTTTAATAGAAATTCAAGCCGTCGATATACAAGGTTTGTTAACCAAAATAGCCGAAGTTTTCCAAGCGCATTTATTACATATTCACGCTGCTCGTATAACAACAGTAGGTGAACGTGCTGAAGATTTCTTTGTTGTATCTAATAACGAATACCAAGCGCTGACCGATGAAGAGCAAGCAAAAATTCATCAGGCATTACGTAAAAAATTCAACGCCGAAACAGAATAGAGGACACACATGTCAGATTTAAAAACGATGATCGAAAACGCATGGGACAACCGCGATAGCATTAGCCCAAGCACCGTATCTAGCGATGTAAAACAAGCTATTATTGATGCACTTGATTTACTTGATAGCGGCGCAGCACGCGTTGCTGAAAAAATATCGGGGGAATGGGTTGTACACCAGTGGCTTAAAAAAGCCGTGTTACTGTCGTTTCGTATTCGCGACAACCAACCAATGAACGACGGCGTAAACCAGTTTTACGACAAAGTACCGCTTAAATTTAGCGACTATACACCGGAGCAGTTTCAGCAAGGCGGTATGCGCGTAGTACCCAATGCGGTAGCACGTAAAGGCAGCTTTGTAGGTAAAAACGTCGTACTTATGCCATCGTACGTAAATATTGGTGCCTACGTTGACGACGGCACCATGGTTGATACATGGGCGACTGTAGGCTCGTGTGCACAAATTGGTAAGAACGTACATTTATCTGGTGGCGTAGGCATAGGTGGCGTTTTAGAGCCTCTACAAGCTAACCCAACTATCATTGAAGACAACTGTTTTATTGGCGCACGTTCTGAAATTGTTGAAGGCGTAATTGTTGAAGAAGGCGCAGTAATTTCAATGGGCGTTTACATCAGCCAAAGCACCCGTATTTACGACCGTGAAACGGGTGAAATTCACTACGGCCGCGTACCAGCAGGCGCCGTAGTTGTCCCAGGCGCACTACCATCAAAAGATGGTACGCATAGTCTTTACGCTGCAATTATCGTGAAGAAAGTAGATCAGCAAACACGTGAAAAAGTAGGCATCAACGCCCTACTACGCTCAATTGATGAGTAATTAAAATAATGGCTAACATCTAAGAAAGAAGATATAAGCTTTCTATATTTATAACTTTTTTATTACTCAAACTGACATTTGCTGGCTTTCTTAAAATAATTGAGCCAGCTCAAGTTAATTCAGAAACACAGAAAAAAACAAAATTGAAACAATTTATTTACATTAAAGCGAGGGTAATATATAAATACAGTGTCTGTTTTCGACACAAAAATATAAGGAATAAATTATGAAAAAAATCACTTAAGAAAATCACATTTGTAATAGTGCTAGCCTCAATTAGCTCCATCGCATATGCAGCTAAGAAAAACTGTGTAAAACATACTGAATGCTCATCAGAACGATGCGCATCCATAGTAGTATGCTACCCTGATTAAGCGAAATAATACCAAACTACATAAATCTTTGATCAATTTAACGAATTAAATTGCACTATAACGTTGTTAACAACTTTTTATTTAGAACAACTAGATACAAAAATTTTTGCCTAGTTCTAGCGTAATTTTTTAACGTTAAATAGACCCCATATATAAGCAAATTGGAATAAAGCGAAAACAGACATTAATAATTTATAGATTCGCGATATTAAAACAAATGATTATTTAAAGGAATAGTGATGCTTAAGGAAGGATGTTTTTATATAATTGTGATATTAGTCTCAATTTCGGTTACTCACCTGTATTTAGAGAGTCATGTAGAAAACAAAAGAATAATATCAGCAGTTCAAACAATGAAATTTACTAAGGGGGACTGGGGGGAAATAACCGTCGTTAATATTTATACTGCAAAGTGGTGCAGTGCTTGTAAAGCTTTGAAAGAATATTTATCTGACAAAAATATCACATATGTAAACCATGATATTGAAGAAAATCCCGTTTTTGATGAGCACCTCAAAAGAAATAATATTAAAACTATCCCCGTAGTAATCTTCAATCAAGAGGTTTTTTTTAGGATTTAACTCATCACAACTTGATTTCGAATTATTAACTTATGTAGAAAGCAATACAATTACTCAACTGACTGACTAATAAGCTAGGTACTTGATTAAGCCTATTTAAGCTTTAATATTTTTATCTTGTGCAAAAAAATAAAATTGAAATTTTACAATATAAAGGCTCATCTTGTAGAAGGTTACATTTACTGTGGAAAAACTTTTAATCGTTAAACAAAAAAGTAGATACCCTATCGCTATTGCGGCTTTATTGTTGTTATTGGCTTTGGGTTATTTAATTAAGACACTACTTTTCTCAAATGATATTCCTGAACGTTATTTAAAGCCAATATTAGTCTCTCAAGTATCATTACCCAATGTATTAAAAGGGATTGGTACAATAGAGCCTACACAAAGAGAGCTTTTGTCTGCGCCGCTAAAAGGCAATATCAACACACTTACAATTCGTGAAGGGCAAGCTATAAAAGAAGGCCAAGTATTAGCAAAGCTAACTAACTACGAATTGGAACAAGATATACATAATGCGAGTTATGAGCAGCTTAATTTAGAATCTCAAGTGGCTATTGATAAAAGCAATTTAGCAATTAAACTCTCGCAAATTAAAGTCGACTTATCAAAAGCTAAAATGGCATTGCAGCAACAAGCGCTTGAATTAAATGCTAATAAAGTTTTAATGGAACAAGGTATTATTTCTGCAATTCGCTTTAAACAAAGCGAAATGCTTTACAAGCAAAGTGAACTTGAAGTTAATGCCAAAAATGGTGAACTTAGTCTATTTAAAGAGGCATTTGATCAGCAATTAATTGCGCTTGATAACAAAGTAAACATCGCAAAAAACAAGCTTAGCTATTTACAAAGGCGTCAAGATCAACTAACACTCACAGCAAACTTTGACGGTACCGTAAGCCAAAACTTAGCTAAATTAGGTCAAGCGGTTACTCAAGGGCAATCGCTGTTTGAGTTAATAGAGACCGACAACTTACTGGCTAAAATACAAGTCCCTCAGTATTCATCTACTCAGTTAAAAATAGGCCAAAAAGCAGATATAGTCACACCCAGTGGCACAATTGCAGCTAAGGTAGATTATATAGATACAGTAATAAGAAATGGCGCTATTAATGTGTTTTTAGTATTAAACGCTCCTCCACCATCATGGCTTAGAAGCAGCCAAGCAATAGAAGCTCATATTTATTTGGAGCAATCTTTAGTAGTACAAAATATTAAAAAACCGAATGATTTTGATAACTACAGCAAATGGAAGGTCTACGAAATAACACCATCGAGTAAAGCTATTCTTACTAATATAAATTATAAAACGACTGAGCAAGACACCTTGAGCTTTAATGAAACGCTACAGAGTAATTATGTATTATTACTGCCTGCTGATTACGCCACTAAAAATAACTTTGATTTAATAGGTGCTTTTAAATGAGTTATCCGTTAATAGAGTTTAATAATGTTTTTTATCAATACCCTAATACCAAAATTGATACCCTCAAAGCTGTAAGTTTTAAAATAAACAGTGGTGACTACACTGCAATAACCGGTACTTCTGGCAGTGGTAAAAGTACCTTACTTTCTATTTTAGGTTTACTAAACTTACCTAGCCAAGGGCAATACACTATTTTAGGCACTAACACAGCGGACTTAACACCCGACTCTATTGCAGCCATTAAAAACAGAGAACTTGGTTTTATATTTCAAAACTTTAATTTATTAAATCATTTAAGCGTATTTGATAATGTGGCTTTGCCACTCAGTTACAACAAATCGGTGCCTAGAAAGGATTACCAAAAAAAAGTAGAAGCTGCGCTTAATAAAGTAAATATGCTTGAATTTATTGATAGAAAGCCAAGCCAATTGTCAGGCGGGCAACAACAAAGAGTTGCTATTGCTAGAGCATTAATAAATGAGCCCTCTGTTATTTTAGCCGATGAGCCAACGGGTAATTTAGATTCGAGTAACAGCGAACAAATATATCAGTTACTCAATAAGCTAAACGACGAAGGCAAAACAATTTGCTTAATAACACATGATGAAAACCATGCTAAAACAGCAAAAACGCGTTTGTATATTCAAGACGGACAGCTTAGTGCGCAAGGTTTTTGATGCTGAACTTAATTACTGATCTGACCTTTAACTGGCTAAAATATGCTAAGCAAAATACTAAATTATGGCTTAGCTGCTTGTTGCTGAGTATTCCTTTATGTTTAATTTTAAATATAAGTAATATTCATAGTCAGTTTTTGTCTGCCGATTACACGGCAATAAATAACATCCACAACATTAAACAAGTTTACTTAAGTGATACTCAAAATGACTTACCCGTTGATGAATACATTTTTGATGAAATAACCGTATTGCACCAAGATTTAGTCGGCGTTTTTGAGCGTTCTATTGATTTATCATTAAAGCTTTCGGTTAATCATGATAGTGAGTCTGTTAAGGTAAGCTTTATATCGGGGGGTTATAAACAATTAGGTATCATTCCTGCCTTAGGCAGCTTTAATCAATTAGACTTCCCAAAACAAGGCAGCGCACTAAGTGCCGCCATTAGCTATTCGTTTTGGCATACTCATTTTAAAGGTGTCACTGATATTATTGGCAAACAGCTTGTTGTTAATAATAAAAGCATAAACATTGTTGCTGTAATGCCAAAAGAGTTTAAAAGCTTTAAACGTGCCTATGAACCTAAACTCGTTATTCCTTACTCGCAACTCAAGCGTATTTTGCCTCAAGAAAGTAGCCTGACCCCAGATACATTTACGTATATTCTAGGAGACGTTAAAGATAAAATACTCTTTTTAAGCTTTATAAATAATCACTTACAAAACGAAATGTTCATATTTGATAATACCGAACTTAAGTTTAGTGATGGTATTGGCGTTAACCCTACTCACTTTAATAAAATATTGAAGCGCCTAAACTTATTGCAGTTACTTTATTATATTTTACTCACATTTAGCTTTATAGCCTTTTGTGCATTTTACTGTGCAGAGTCAATTAAAAAGCAACAAGAAGAAACTATACGCAAACTATGTGGAGCCAATAACAAACACATTTTTGTGCAGCAAATTATTGATATCGCACTCACAAGCCTACTACTTATTATTGTAATGTGCGCTTTGTATCCACTGAGCGACCGTATCAGCACAATTTTATTACCAAGTCTGAATCAGCTAAGCAGCTCTTTTTCATTATTTACGCTGGCGGTATTTTACATTGTTATTATTACTTTTTTATCGGCGCTTAGTTATTTTCAACGAAGATGGATACACAGCAGTATTGGACGCGGCCAAAGCGCAACAGCAAGCGAAAAAATACAAGTGTTCTCATTGCTTTCATTACTTACTAGCCTTGCTATTACAAGTGTTTACATTAGTAGTTTGGTTATTTACAGCCAGATTAATTTAAATAATAAAAGTATGGGTTTTAATTCAGATAATATTCTAATTGCCAGCTTTAGTTTTCCACAATCACCTAACGAGGCCTTTAATGCAAACAACTCCGCTCAACAATTAATTCAGCAATTAAATTCACTGCCCATTATTGAAGAAGTATCACTTAGCTCAGCCCCGCCCCTATCAGATCGAAGTGGTTTTAGTGCATGGTACACCGTTACCGGACAAGCTATCAGTTCGGGTAAAAGCGCCAGTACCGCAAGCCATAGAGTGAGCCCGCATTACTTTAAAACTATTGGCGCTAAGCTTATCTCTGGGCAAAGCGTGCAATGGCAACAGTACCAAAACATTGTCGTTAACAGCGCTTTATGGGATCAATACTTTGCAGGCACAGAACTAAGCCAAGCTTATTTATTAGCCCAATTTGATACTGGAAAAGTAAAACATAAAGTAGTTGGCGTTGTTAATGATATTTATAATGAAGGAGCCGACACACCGGTTCAGCCAACTGTATATAATGTAATAAGTGCCCTGACAGGCTTTGAAACAATTATAATTAAAACTTATGTGCCCATCACACAAGTTGAAAATGAACTCCAAACGGCAGTAAAAGCATTAAGTGTAAACTTTAACGATTTATCACTTACCTCCCTTTCGTCTTTAGTAAAAAATGAGCAAGCCCCTAGAAATGCATTACTTATAATTACCGTTGTGTGTTCCTCAATTCTTCTACTCTCTGCGTTTTTATACAACTACAGCAGTATTAAACAACTTACGGCTAAATCATCCACAGAGCTTGCATTAAGACGTGCTATGGGAGCTCGCAGCTACCAAATATGCTATTTATTTTTAAAGCTCTTTTTCACTGCATTTGTGATAACTCACATAGTTATTATTGCGTTATTTTTCACCCAACATGAAAAACTACAAACTTTTTTATTTCAACAATCCGTTTTTGACCTAAACACGATACTTACAGTGCATTTAGTCATTTTGTTAGCGGTTATATGTATTATTGCTATAGAGATTAAAAAAACACTTAACAACTCGTGGAATAACTTAACTTAAGGATAAGCATGTACAAATTACTACTGGCTACACTACTTATATATGGTGGAAATACATACGCTGAGCAGTACAGTTTCTCTCATTACCAAATAGTTAAATCGACCATTAATAATACCGCACCGCAAATGTTTTTGTTTAACAGCAAAGGCGAGTTGATGTATTACTCTGATAAATATTTACCTAATATTTTATCCATTTTTAAGAATAATCAAAGCCATCCTGATTCTGATTTGATTAAAAGTAATCTAGAGCAGCTATTAACAACATTGCCCGATTTTACCCAGCAAAAGTATACGTTGTTTTACACCTCAATAGATGAAGATGTAGGCCCCTGTCCGCCTTGTAGGCAACAAGAAAAAACTATCGACATGCTTAAAAGTAAGTTTTCAGATAAGCAGCTAAAGGTCCATTCAATTTCCATAAATGCCAGTGACAACGGTATATAAAAAAAGCCCGCTAAATAACTTTAGCGGGCTGTTTGTTGCGAAGGTTAAACCTTTAAAAAGTTTAAAGCGCGTTAAATACGTCGTCTGTTTTAGCTGCGCAAATAAAGTCGTTTTTGTGTAGGCCTTTAATTGAATGGCTCCACCACGTAACGGTTACTTTGCCCCACTCGGTTAATAAACCTGGGTGATGGCCTTCGTCTTCTGCCATGTCGCCTACTTTGTTAGTAAACGCGATAGCCTGTTTAAAGTTTTTAAATTTATAAACACGCTCAAGCTGCATAATGCCGTTGCGTACTTCTGGTACCCAGTCTGGGATATTAGTAATTAATTGCGCTAACTCTTCGTCAGATACCTTTGGCGCATCTACATGACAGGCTTCGCATTTTTGTGCACTTAATGAAGACATTCTAAATCCTTACTTTTTAGCTTTTTGAGCATTAATGTTTAACTGGCTAATTTTTCTTTTGGTGGAAATTTTGGGTCGTGCAAACCAAGCTCTTTAGCTTGCTCAACCAAAGTCATAATATCCATTTGCGATATATCAAACAGATCATGAATCGAATTTATGGTGTAGTACTGTGGTTGCATAATATCAATACGGTACGGAGTACGCAGTACATCAAGCACATTCATTGGGCTGATTTCTGGCGTATTCGAGTATACGTACTGAGTCTCCCCTGGGCTTGATAAAATACCGCCGCCGTAAATACGCAGACCGTCTTCGGTTTGCATTAAACCAAATTCAACCGTAAACCAGTATATACGCGCAAGGTATACACGGTCTTTTTTCTGCGCTGCGTAACCTAATTGCCCGTACTTGTGCGTAAACTCGGCAAAGTCAGGGTTAGTTAACATGGCGCAGTGGCCAAATATTTCATGAAAAATGTCTGGTTCTTGTAGGTAGTCAAATTCTTCACGGCTACGAATAAACGTGGCTACCGGAAACTGCTTGTTAGCCAATAGTCTAAAAAACTCATCAAAGTCGATAAGCGCAGGTACTGGCGCTACTTGCCAACCTGTAGTGGCGAGTAATACGTCATTTAGTTCGCTTAACTGCGGAATACGATCGTGTGGCAGGTTAATCTTTTTTAACCCTTGCATGTACTCGTTGCAGGCTTTTCCTTCAATACATGCAAGTTGGCGTGCTACAAGCTCAGACCAAATTTTATTTTCTTCATCACTCCAATGTATAACACCATTTTCGTCTGGTGTTTTGGATGTGTATTTACTTGCTTTAGCCATAAGTACCTTCTTGGGTGTGAGCCCTAAATCGGTGTCAGTGTGATACTCAAACCTGTTGAATATCGAATGACCCCATACTATGCAAAAGTGAAGAAAAGTTTAATAGATAGGCTAACATCAGTATTTGGTGCGATCATCAAAATCGTAAACTTAAAATTACACCTGCGGCACAATAAAAATACAGACCTTTAAATAAAGGCCTGCAGCTCACTTTTATGTGTATACAATTAAATACACCTACCCAATTTTAGTAAAAGCTTGGTTTAAATCACTAATAATGTCGTTAACATCTTCAAGCCCAACCGAAAGTCTGATCAGCCCATCACTTATTCCAGCAGCAGCTCGCTCCTCTGGCGTATAAGGTGAGTGAGTCATAGATGCAGGATGCTGAATCAGTGTTTCCGCGTCGCCTAGGCTTACTGCAAGTGTGCAAAGTTTCATACTATCAATAAATTGTGCGCCATCTTGTAGCGTGCCTTTTATTTCAAATGCAATAACACCACCAGCAGCTTTCATTTGGTTACCAATAAACTTATAACCTGGGTGCGATTTAAGCCCGGGGTAATATACGGTGCTTACTTGTGGATGCGATTCTAGATATTCGGCTATTGTTTGTGCGCTTTGACAATGGCGCTCTATTCTAATAGCGAGTGTTTTTAGACCTCGATTAATTAGCCATGCGTCGTGCGGGCTTATGGTTGCACCAATGTCTTTTAGTACGGTCATTTTAATGTGTGTTATGTGCTCAAGCGATCCACATACAATACCTGCTACTACGTCTCCGTGGCCGTTTAAGTACTTGGTCGCACTGTGCATTATTATATCGATGCCATATTTTTTAGGCGATTGCAGTAGCGGCGTTAAAAAGGTGTTGTCGACCACACTAATTAAACTGTGCTCTTTAGCAACTGCGCCAATGAGTGCCAAATCAATAACCGCCATAGTGGGGTTGATTGGCGTTTCTACAAATATCATTTTTGAATTAGGTTTGATGGCAGCGCGTAGTTCGTCCTCGTTGGTCATATCAACAAAGGTGACTTCGATCCCCCAGCGCGGCAACATATGCGAGAAAAACGCAAAGGTACAGCCATACAAAGCACTTGAGGCAACAAGGTGATCTCCTTGCGATAAAAAGCTCAGTACTGAGGCAGATACAGCCCCCATACCTGTTGCGGTTGCCGCTGCTGCTTCACAGCTCTCGAGTTGAGCAACTTTTTGCTCAAGCTCTGTGGTTGTAGGGTTTCCTAAGCGCGTATAAATATAGCCTGGTTCGTCGCCTGCAAAACGCGCAGCACCTTGTGCGGCATTTTCAAAATGAAAGGTAGAGGTTTGATACAAAGGAGAAGTGAGTGCGCCGTGCGGGTCGTTTGCTTTTTGTGGTCCGTGAATACACTGGGTGTTTATATGATGCTTGCTCATTGTAGGCTCATTTTTTTGATTATTATGTTTTTGCGATTCAACAATCAAAACGTATGCGCTTACAAACAGCAAGCATGCCGGATGCTCAGATGGCTATTTGTGTAAAAACCATGCAGCGCACGTTTGTACACAAATATTGCCACTGCTAATCTAGTGTGTTGGTTCAGCCTTTTTACGGCTCATTATTTTACCTGCGATACTTTGCACAGTCCCTTTTAATAAACTGCGTTTGTTTTCAAGCCTTGGTAATGGGCGACTAAGCTCCATTGCTTTGTAACCAATACGCGCTGTAAAAATACCGGCGCTGACCCCTTGCGCAGCCCGTCCAGAAAGCTTACCTAAAAGCTCAGCACTCAATGCAGTTGCAGCAAGGTCAGAGACAAGCTCAGCACTGCCTACAAACATCACTTGTTTTATCAGCATACGGTATAACTTTATACGGCTTGCGTAGCCAAAACCAATGCCGTAAATTTTACCAATTTGTTCTATTAACTTAGTCCCGCGCCAAAGCACAGCCATCATATCCACCAGCGCAAGTGGGCTTAGGGCAACTAGCAATGCGGATTCAGTCGCAAAACGATTTATAAGCTTTTTGGCTTTGGTATCTTGAGTTATTAATAGACTATTGGCATACAGCGTCATTATTTCTTTATCGCTGTGATGCGTAGCTACTTGGTTTTTGAAGGTTTCAAAGTTATCGAGTTGCTGGTGTTTATTGAGCTTTTCAAGCCAAGGGAGTGCACCTCCTACTTGCTCGCTGTTTAAAAGCCTGTCGGCTTCAACTCGGTGCAATTGGTTACGCTTTAAACTGCGCAGCATTCGGTACTCTCGCCACAATAAGCGCCCTATTAGCAGTACGCCACTTACAACCGCAGTTAAATAAACACTGCCTAAAATAATTGACTGCTCGAAAGCAAATACTAACGAGTATGCAAACTCTAAAAGCACCAGCACTATAAAACTAATAGCAAAAACACCTTTAAGTGTTTGCCACTTTGACTTTTTGTACACAGGTTCCAGATCTATTTCTGGCTCTAGTGCTTCATCTTCAAGTTCTTCGTAATCACTTTGTCCGTGCTGAATAATTTTTGCAGGTGCTAAAACGGGCTCCTTTTGCTCAATGCTTTGCGTATCTATACGACGCCCTGCTTGAAATTTTTGGCTTGACTCACTCATGTTAATTTGTCTCCTAGCAGGTACTGCATGACATGATCTAATCGAATGTGTTTTAGTTGTTTATCGGGGCTCGGCATTGGAGAAAACGATAAAAACTCAAATCCCTGTGCCGGCCACTCACGTTTATTAAGCATTCGCGTGGGTGGTTGCGGTGGTAAATACGTAAGCCAATCAGACTCGTTTAAAGGTTTGCCATAAATGCAATCAAGCGTTTGGCCTTTGTCGGTAATTTGGCGTGGCTGCGTGGCTGTAATTGAAGACATAGCCATGGTTTCTATTTGCACACCATCAAACTTTAAATGATTACTTTGCTCATGCACGAGCGAATCTAGTAGCAGTGCTAAGTCTTTATGGTGCTTTGCACTTATATGATCAGATTTATTAGCTGCAAATAATATTTTGTCTATGTTGGGCTTAAATAAACGTTTAAAAAAGCCCGACTCACCGTAATTAAAGTGCGCGAGTAATTGGTTTATTACACTGCTTTGCTCTTGTAGGGTTTCGTGCCCTTCGTTTAATGCACTAAGTACATCGACAAGTACAATTTGGCGATCAAAGTGCCTAAAATGCTCATTATAAAATGGTTTTACGACTTCTTTAATATAGCCGTTAAAACGCTTAATTAAATGCGCTAAATTAGAACCTGCAACGACATCGTCACTATTTATCTCACCCGATACCGGAAAAAACAATAACAATGGCGCGCCTTGTAAATCACCTGGCATAAGCATGCGCCCAGGTTGCAACATGGCAAGTTTGGTGTCTTTTTTAAGCCCGACTAACATGCTTTGATAAAGCTGAGCAATATGAGCAAGTGCGTTTTCATCAACGGGAGCGTTTAAGTCAAGTTGCTCAACGGCTATTAAAAAATCACTTGATGTGTTTACGCGCGAAGGCTGAGTTAATAACGGATATTGCTGCTCGCACCACTGCCTATAGCTTTGCTCAAGCATAGGTAAAT
The DNA here is from genome assembly GCF_014164085.1 of Pseudoalteromonas sp. SG45-5. Lineage (NCBI taxonomy): Bacteria > Pseudomonadati > Pseudomonadota > Gammaproteobacteria > Alteromonadales > Pseudoalteromonadaceae > Pseudoalteromonas > Pseudoalteromonas sp. SG45-5. Next base: position 46,977 of record NZ_JACJEM010000001.1, read on the forward strand.
CAAGGAGCCATTCACCCGGGTAGTCAATAATATCTAAATAAAGCGTTGATTGCGGCGAAAAGTGCCCACGCAGCCCCGCATTACTTTGATACTTTATTGCCAAGCGTAGTGTATTAATACGCTCGGTTGATGCTGGCCATGAGGGATCGCCATCGCTGGGTAATAATGAATTTAACGCGCGTGTATAATTAAATGTAGGGACTTTTAACGCTTCTTGCGGCACAACTTTGGTGGCAACGTGGCGATGCTCACGCATTACATCAAAAAAAGGTAAGTTTTTATCGTCCGCTTGGGTTGTTAAGTGTTTAACAAGCGCGGTAATAAACGCTGTTTTACCGCTGCCACTTAGGCCCGTTACGGCCAGCTTTACATGCTGATTTAAACTACGATGGAGGGCTTTTTGTGCTTTGCCTTTAATGCTTTTAAAGGTCTTTTTTGCAAATGATTGGCTCATAAAGTGTCTTGCACCTAATTTGCCGTAATTTATCACGCTGCAAATAAGGTGCTATTAAATCCTTTAAAGTTTGTTGATTTCACGGCTCACCGTAAACTCGCTTGAAGTAATATGGCGCTCCATATCTTGAAGGCGAGTATCTACGCGCGTTAAACGCTCTTTTAAATCTTGCAAAGCGCGGCGCGGTGGCTCGCCTTTTTGCCATACTTTAAATTTTACTTCTAGTGGGTCGTCATGTTTAGCAGAGCTTGTATTATTAGCTGTAGTTGGCTCTTTTTTATCCAAAATAAACCAAGCAGCAATATACGCTACCACAAATAGTGGACCACCTGTTAGCAGTACCGCACTAACAAATATAATGCGAACTAACCATAACTCCATATTAAAGTAGTCACTTAATCCCGCACATACACCCGCTATTTTACCGCGCTGTGGGTCTCTTAATAATTCGCGTTTGGTACTCATACTTTACGCCTCCACTGTGGTGACTCTTGATCAAGTAGTGCTTCTAACGTTTCTACTCTGTCAGCCATTTTTTCGGCTTTTTGTGCAAGCTCCAGTAACTGACGATGTTCGTGCTCACTCAACCCTTGACTGACTTGTTTTTTGCTACGGTAGTGTAAAATTAACCACAGCGGTGCAACAAAAATCATAAATAAGATAAATGGTGCAACTAATATCTCTGGATCAAACATAACCCTCTCCTAACAATCCGTTTTGATGTTTTTAAGCAGTGGGGCACATGGCCCCATCTATTTTTATATGCAATTATTTATCAGCTAGCTTCTTTTTAAGTTCGGCGAGCTCATCATCTATTTTTTCATTTTTTTGTAGATTAGCAATTTCGTCCGCTAACGTCTTTTTACCTAAATCGTAAGACTCAATTTGAGATTCTAGCCCATCAATTTTAGTTTCGTAACGTTCAAAACGATTAAGTGCATCTTCTACTTTTGAGCTATCAAGTGCTTTTTTCACTTCAAGGCGCGACTCAGCCGAACGTTGACGAAGTATAATGGCTTTTTGACGAGATTTCGCATCTGCTAGCTTTTCTTGTAGTGTCGTTACTTCTTGTTGAAGTTTTTCTATGTGAGATTCTACATGTTCAAGTTCACTTGTTACTGTAGCAACGGCATCAGCCGACTTTTGTTTTTCAAGTAATGCTGAGCGCGCTAAATCGTCGCGATCTTTACTTAAAGCCAGTTCTGCTTTTTCTTGCCAATCGGTTACTTGCGCTTTTAAAGTGTCTACACGACGTACAATTTCTTTTTTCTCAGCCAGTGTTTTAGCTGAAGTAGAACGCACTTCTACAAGCGTATCCTCCATTTCTTGAATAATCAGACGAACCATTTTTTCTGGGTCTTCTGCTTTATCTAAAATGGCGTTGATATTAGAATTAACAATATCTGCAAAACGTGAAAAAATTCCCATAACATTTACCTCTGTAATTAAAACGTAGTTAGTCTGCTATAACTAGTATCAATATACTTGCCAACTTTTTAAAAGATAAAATACACTTTATTTTCATTAAGTTAAACTATATATACAAATTTCTTTAGTTCTCCCCGATTATGAAATACACTAACTGTTAGTAAAAATGACCAAGAGTTAGGAAATATGAGCCAATACCGCCAACAGGATAATTTACTCGGCCAATCAGATAGCTTTTTATCTGTATTAGATCAGGTATCGCAGCTAGCTAATTTAGATAAGCCAGTGCTTATTATTGGTGAACGCGGCACAGGTAAGGAGCTAATCGCAGCACGCTTACATTTTTTATCTAAACGTTGGGAGCAAAACTACGTAAAGCTCAACTGTGCAGCGCTTAACGAAAACCTACTCGAAAGTGAATTATTTGGCCATGAAAGCGGTGCGTTCACGGGGGCAAGTAAACGCCACGAAGGTCGTTTTGAACGCGCTAACAGCGGGACGTTATTTTTAGATGAACTAGCCAATACTTCCGCTATGGTACAAGAAAAACTGCTACGCGTTATAGAATACGGTGAGTTTGAACGTGTTGGCGGCAAACAAACTGTAAAAGTAGATACACGCTTAGTGTGTGCAACAAACGAAGACCTCCCTTATTTGGCTGAGCAAGGTGAATTTAGAAGTGACTTACTCGATCGCCTTGCATTTGACGTAATTACCCTACCGCCGCTGCGCGAACGCCAAGACGATATTATGCTCCTTGCTGAACAGTTTGCGATGAATATGGCGCGAGATTTAGAATGGGCGTTATTTAGCGGCTTTACCCGCAGCGCGACCGACACACTGCTTAGTTATGATTGGCCTGGTAATATTCGTGAGCTTAAAAATGTTGTTGAGCGTAGTTTGTATCGCCATGGGAGTGAACATATTCCCGTTCACCAGATTATTTTAGACCCATTTGACAGCCCTTTTAGGCCAAAAGCACGTGTAAAAGCGCCACTAGCGACTCAAACCGTTAACGCTGACCCTATTGTTATTGCTCCACCTATTACTCAAGCGAGCACTGATATAGCCGTTGATATTCAATTTCCGTGTAATCTCAAAGAGCGCTCAAACGACTTTGAAATAAACATGATTAATAAAGCGCTCGAGCATAGCCAATTTAATCAAAAGAAAACTGCAGAAGTACTTGGTTTAACGTATCATCAATTACGTGGTTATCTTAAAAAATACAACTTGTTGGATCAATAATAGTAGAGGTTATGCGGGTGCATAAATTATTACTTATTTTGCTAGCGGCTACATTAGTTGGTTGCATAGATAGTAAAGAAGAAGTCATCGAAGAAAAAAACCAAGGCTTAGTTTATTGCGCTGAAGCTAATCCTGTGTCGTTTAATCCGCAAGTGACCACTACGGGTTCCACTATTGATATAATTGCCAACCAGTTATACGACCGCTTAATTAGTATTGACCCTGTTACAGCAGAGTTTCAAAGCGAGTTAGCTACCGACTGGAAAATCAGTAAAGATGGTAAATCAATCATGTTTACGTTACGCAAGGGTGTAAAATTTCACACCACATCTTACTTTACTCCTACTCGTGACTTTAATGCTGATGACGTTATTTTTACGTTTAGTCGACTGTTTGATGTTTATAACCCTTACCATTTTGTAGGCGAAGCTAATTATCCGTATTTTCAGAGCGTAGGCCTTGACCAGCTTATTCAAAACATTGTTAGAGTATCTGACTATCAAGTTCGATTTGAGCTATTTAATGCTGAAAGTAGCTTTTTAGCCAATATAGCAACCGACTTTGCGGTTGTGCTCTCGCAAGAATATGCAATGAAGTTAAAAGCAAATGAGCAAACCAATTTATTCGATCAATACCCTGTTGGCACCGGCCCTTATATTTATAAAGAATATCGCCGCGATCATCTGGTGCGTTTTTATAGAAACCCGCTGTACTGGAAACACGATGTGGTACTAGAGCAGTTGGTTTACGATATAACACCAAATGGGACTGCACGTATTGCAAAGATGTTGACTAAAGAATGTGATGTAACGGCCCACCCAAGCAGTGCCCAGTTGAGTATTTTAGCGCAACGTGATGATATTAATATTGAAAAAGAAACCAATTTAAATGTGGGTTATTGGGCCTTTAATACCGAACGTGCTCCATTTGACAATATAAAGGTGCGCCAAGCACTGGCTCATGCCATCGACATAGATAAAATAATGCAAGCTGTGTATTACGGTAACGGTACGCGTGCACAATCAATCTTACCGCCAACATCATGGGCGTTCGAGTCACAAAAAAATATGCCTACGTTTGATCCCGAGCTTGCTAAAAAATTATTGATTGAAACTGGCTTACCAAATGGATTTGATATGAATATTTGGGCAATGCCAGTAAGTCGAATTTATAACCCTAATGCACGTAAAATGGCTGAGCTTATGCAAAGTGATTTACGCAAAATTGGTGTTAATGTCAGTATTGTAGAGTACGAATGGAATACATTTATACAACGCATTGGCGAGCATCGCCACGACAGTGTTTTACTCGGATGGGCCGCAGATACACCCGATCCGGATAATTTTTTTAGTCCATTGCTCAGTTGCTCCGCCACTTTTAGCGGTAAAAACCCAGCTAATTGGTGCAACCCTAAATTTGATTTACTGCTGACTCAAGCTCTCGATACCACAGATCTCAATCTGCGTAAAAAATACTACGTACAAGCGCAAAACATGATTATAGATGAGCTCCCATTGTTACCTCTTGCTCATGGCTTGCGTTTTCAAGCAAGTAGCGCAGATGTAGAAGGTATAACATTGGGCCCGTTTGGTGCTATTTCATTAGCTAATGCAAGGAAGAAATAATGATTCTAGATTATATTTTTCGACGCCTTGGTTTGCTTGTCTTTATGGTGTTTATGCTCAGTGTTTTCACCTTCTCACTTGCTTATTTATTTCCTGGTGAGCCGCTCAGTAACTTAAGTGGCATACCGAGTAATAACTTTGCTCAGCACAGTGCGCTTGAAGATAAATACTTATATAACAGTAATTACTTTATGCAATATTTCGCCTTTTTAGGGCGAATTTTACAAGGCGATTGGGGCGTGTCGTTTGCCTCTGGGCAAAATGTATTTACACATATTATTGCTTTATTACCCGCCACATTAGAGCTGAGTATTTATGCACTTATTGTATCGGTTGTAGTCGGCGTACCCGTTGGTATTTTAGCTTCTGTTTATTATAAGCGTTGGCCAGATAAGCTCATTAACTCTAGCGCCATGATTGGGTATTCAATGCCTGTTTTTTGGTTAGCTCTGTTACTCATTATGGTATTTTCATTAAAACTAGGCTGGTTTCCAATGTCGGGGAGAATGGGCTTACTTTACGAAATCCCATCTGTAACCGGTTTTATTTTAATTGATATTGCATTAGCCAACTTTCCTTATCGAGGAATTGCATTTTTAGATGCTCTGCGCCATTTAACATTGCCAACTATTGTACTCGCTATGTATCCAACCACCGTTTTAATACGTTTTACACGGGAGTCAATGCTCAAGGTAATGGACCAAAACTTTATAAAAACAGCCCGAGCAAAAGGGCTTAATCGCAGACAACTTATAATGCACCATGCACTGCGTAATGCATTGCTGCCGGTCATTAAACAAATTGGCTTGCAGTTTAGTACGCTTATCACACTTGCCATGATAACAGAGGTTATATTCTCATGGCCTGGTGTTGGTCGTTGGTTAATCGATAGTATTTATCAGCGCGACTTTCCCGCGATTCAAGGTGGGTTAATGGCCGTATCGTTGTTTGTTATTTTAGCCACTATTATTACCGAACTTACTTACACCTTATTCGACCCAATTTCACGGAACCAAGCTCATGGCAAAGTTTAATTTATTTTCTGAAGAGTCGAATACATCGCCACTGGCGCGATTTTGGCGAAAGTTTAAAAATAATCACCCTGCATTAGTTGGTTTGTGGATATTTTTAGCCTTTGCTTTGCTTGCCGCCAGCGCACCATTTTTAGCGCCTTATGGCGTAAACCAACAGCATAGTGATGCACTGCTTATTCCACCGTCATGGCGAGAAATGGGCGATGTACGTTTTATTTTAGGTACCGATGATTTAGGTAGAGATGTACTTTCGCGCTTAATGAATGGCGCTACTTATACGTTCGGACTGTCGGTTGTAGCGGCGCTCCTTACCACTATTATTGGTGTTCTGGTGGGCACTTTTGCTGGTATTAGCCGTGGGCTACGATCAAGTTTTTTAAATCATTTACTTGATATAACACTGTCTATTCCTTCTTTATTATTAGCGATTATTATTATTGCGGTACTTGGGCCTGGTTTAATGAATACAGTGTGGGCTATTATTTTAGCTCTGCTACCGCAATTTATTCACTCAATAAAAAGCCTGATTGTTGATGAATTAAATAAAGATTACATTACCGCTTTTAAGCTTGATGGTGCGTCTAACTGGCATATAATATCGCGCGGGATATTCCCCAATATTTACGAACATATTGTTGTTATTTTTACTATGGCGCTATCGACTGCAATATTAGATATTTCAGCGCTGGGCTTTTTAAAATTAGGCGCTCAGCCTCCCACCACAGAGTGGGGTGCAATTTTAGCCGAAAACCTTGGCCTGATTTATTTAGCGCCTTGGACTGTTGCGTTACCAGGCGTATTATTATTTTTAGCGGTACTATCAACCAATTTGGTGGGCGACGGACTGCGACAGGTGTTAAAAGAACGTAAGGCTGATTAAATGCAATTACTAGATGTTCGAAACCTAACTATTGAGCTACGCACCTCGGAAACGGTAATTAGAGCCGTAGACAGAGTCAGCTTTAGTTTAAAAGAAGGCGAGGTACACGCACTTGTAGGCGAGTCTGGCTCTGGCAAGAGCCTAATAGCAAAAGCCATTGTCGGTGTTTTAAACGAACGCTGGGACATCACCGCAGATAGAATTCACTGGCGTGGTGTTGATTTAATGCGTTTAACACCCGAGCAACGCCGTAAAACAGTGAGCCAAGATATTGCGATGATTTACCAAGATCCAAGTCGCAGCCTTGACCCAACCGCAAAAATATTCGATCAAATAGCTGAAACATTGCCGGAAGTCGCAAGTAAAGGGTTTTTCTTAAAACGCAATCGCGAGCGAAAAGATAGGGTAAAGGCACTTATCCATAAAGTTGGGATTAAAAATCATGAATCCGTACTCGATAGTTACCCCCATGAGCTCTCAGAAGGCGTGTGCCAAAAAGTAATGATTGCGATGGCCATAGCCCGAACGCCAAAGCTGCTTATTGCAGATGAGCCAACAACGGCGCTTGAAAGTACCACGCGTGCACAAGTATTTAGGTTATTAAAAAGCTTAAATCAATTAAAAAACATGTCTATTTTGATGATTTCTCATGAACTCGAAGAAATTGCACATTGGTCGCATGGTATTCATGTTTTATATTGCGGACAAATGGTCGAAGCGGGACCTACTCACAAAATTTTTACCCAGCCTCGTCACCCTTATACACAAGCTTTATTAAAAAGCTTACCGGATTACGAGCAAGGCCTCTCTCATAAAGAGCCTTTTTATGCACTTAAAGGAAGCATTCCTACGTTGCAGCATTTACCTATAGGTTGTCGACTAGGACCACGCTGTCCACAAGCACAAAAAGCATGTGTTGTTACCCCTCCACTTACCAAGCACAATGGCCACAGTTATGCGTGTCACTTTCCACTTATTAAGGACATGAGATAATGCAACCGGTATTAAAAGTACAAGCTTTATCTAAAACATTTAATGTACGGGCTGGCTTATTTAATCGAAAGAAATTTGAAGTACTCAAAAATATTTCGTTTTGTATAGGTAAAGGTGAAACTCTTGCTGTAATTGGTGAAACGGGCGCTGGTAAAAGTACGCTAGCTAAGTTACTCGCCGGCGCTGATCATGCTGATAGCGGACAAATTTTGCTAGAAGGTAATATTATTGAAGACAACGGCATTCGCGATGATCAATGTCGTCATATTCGAATGATTTTTCAAGACTCAGGGGCGTCACTAAATCCAGGATTAACCATTGGCGATATGCTTGATGACTGCCTTTTATATAATACTGAGTTTGATAAGGCACTGCGCATCGAAAAAATAAATACCACACTGTCTAAAGTTGGATTATTAAGAGATCATCAGCATTACTATCCGCATATGTTTAGCGTAGGTCAATTACAGCGTGTAGCACTCGCTCGTGCATTAATTTTGGATCCCAAGGTTGTTGTACTCGACGAAGCAGTATCATCATTAGACCCTTCTATACGTGCGCAGATAGTTAATTTACTACTAAAGTTACAACGTGATACAGGACTGACATATATCATGATCACCCACCACTTGAGTTTAGTACGCCATATTAGCGACCACGTTGTGGTGCTCGACAAAGGCGAAGTAGTCGAATACGGTGCCACCGAAGTCGTTTTTCAAAACCCACAGTCAAAAGTAACGCAGCGTTTACTGAGCTGCTAAAAGCAGCTTATAGATTTATACCTTTTTTGTGAGATAACCGTATTTAGATAGGTCTTATTGTTAACTGCTTTTAATTAACAAGAGATATCATGTTTAAAAAAACGTTATTACTTAGTCTTTCTCCCCTACTACTTCTATCCGTTTCTGCTATTGCTGATACACCAAAAGACGTTAAAAACTGGGTTGGCGGAGTTGACCACTTAGGATTAACCGTGTCAGACCTTGATTCGTCTCAAGCTTTTTTTACTGACGTACTTGGTTTTAAAACGCTAGGAAGCGATTCAACCTATCCCGCTTATTTTTTATCAAACAATAAAATAACCATTACATTGTGGCGAGTTAAAAATGATCAAAAACGTGTGGAGTTTAATCGAGCAGAAAATGTGGGCTTACACCACTTAGCACTCAGTGTTGAGAGTATTGAAAAGTTAGCGCAGCTACACGATCATTTAAAAACGCAAAGTAATGTTAAAATTGAATTTGCACCAGAGAATTTAGGCAAGGGCCCAACGCAGCATATGATGATAAGGGAGCCTAGTGGTAATCGGATTGAGTTTATTGCCAGAGGTAATTAATACCAACTTTATTCAAGACAATAAAAAAGGCGCTTTAAAAGCACCTTTCTTTATGAGCTAAAGTTAATTACTCAACAGATTGTGTAACCGTTGGTAAGTTAAGCTCAGCATTCGCTTTAAGCGCTTCAATAAATACCATGTAGTTTTTATTTGCTTGCGCCATAGTAATGCTTTGCTTGGCTTGTGGATCAATATCAGCTGCAACTTGTGCATCAGTTACCGACTTAAGCGCGACAATCGCTGCATCACCGTTATTTAAATCAACAACGTCTACCACTGCAGAATCTACTGGGTGAGCCATTTTAAAAGCTTGAGTCACAATCGCAGGTGATACCGTGTAGCTTTGACGTGTTAACTGCGCTTCTTGGCGAACAGTTAAACTTTGCTCGCTCGCTACATCATTTAAGCCCTTACCTGCTTGCACTTCTGCAAATAAGCTACGTGCTTTACTTTTAGCCAGTGTTGATGACTGTTCGTTAACTAAGCGGGTTTTAATTTGCTCACTTACTTCGCTTAATGGTTTAGTCGTAGCAGGTTTGTGTTCATTAACACGAACAACAATGGCATGCTCATTACCAAGCTCTATAACCTCAGAGTTTACTTTATCTTCAAGTAAATCAACTGACGATAACGCGGTTATAACCGACGCATTATTTAATGGCTCTGGTAATGCATTAAGTGCTAAAAGTGATGTTGATTTAATCTCTAAACCAGCCGCTTCAGCAGCATCATCTAAACGGTCTGAAATTTCAAACGCAAGCGCACCCATTTCTGTTTGCTTTTCGTAAAATGCGTCAACTTTTTCAGCTTGTTCAAGCTCTGCACGTAAATCAGCTTTAACATCATCATAGGCTTTTACCTGCTGTGGCTGAATATCAGTTAACTTGATTATGTGATAACCAAACTCTGAAACAACAACATCTGAAAACTCACCTTTGTTTTTAAGAGCAAATGTAGCATCTTCAAAAGCAGGATCCATTACGTCGCGTTCGATCCATTCAAGATCTCCGCCAAGTTCTGCACTGACAATATCATCCGATGATGATTGTGCAAGCTCAGCAAAATCTGCACCTTCTTTTAACTGTGCTAAAAGCGTATCCGCTTTTTCCTTTGCGGCATCGTCATCTTCGCTGTTATCAATTAAGATGTGTGAAACGCGGCGCTTTTCAGGCTCTACATACTGTGCTTTATTTTGTTCATAGTATGCTTTTACATCATCCTCAGTAACCGACTCAACAGTGATATCTTCAGCTTTAAGCTCAATATAATTTACCGAGATAAGCTCTGGCGACAAAAACTGCGATGCATTTAGCTCATAGTAGTCAGATACTTGCTCATCAGTTATTACGATATCAGCCGCTAATGCTTCTTTGTTTACAACTAAGTAGTCAATGCTACGCGTTTGCTGTTGTAGGGCAATTGCACTTTTAAGCTCACTGTCTAGTGCAAAGTCAGTACCTGCGACTGCTGATACAAGCTGGCTACGAGTCATATCTTTACGTAGATATTCACGAAATGCATCTGGTTGAAAATTCATTTGACGAATAACTTGTAAGTAACGGTCGTTATTAAACTGCTCGCCTACTTGAAAGTACGGTAACTCTAAAATTGTTTTTCGAATACTTGCATCGCTTACGCGAAGACCCAATTCTGCCGCTAGTTGTGTTTGCAGTTCTTGTTGTACTAAACGGTCAATGACACCTTGACGAATTCTCGCCATGTAAGTTGGATCTGCAGATATTTGTGCAAAGTATTCACCAAATTGTTGCTCTAGTCGACTGCGCTCATTTTGATACGCGCGATTAAAGTCGGTTTGGCTAATTTTAACTCCATTTACTTCAGCAACGGGTTGTTCCGTGGTTTGACCAAGGTAACTGCCTATCCCTGCTAAGGCAAAAGATAAAATCACCGCGCCTAAAATTATTTTGGCTACAGGTCCTTGCGAACCTTCTCTGATTTTCTCAAGCATTTGTTTATCTCTTTTTGATCAAGGTATTTTACCTTGTCACATGTAAAAAAAGCGTATCTTACCAGATACGCTTTTTCACTTGAAGTAACTGGCGGTAAAGTTACTTAACTCATCATTTGCGATTATTAAGTACTTGTACATTCGCCATAACTAATCTGTTTAAAATGATGATTAGTTTACTGCGTCTTTAAGCGCTTTGCCGGCTTTAAAAGCAGGAATGTTTGCAGCAGCAATTTGAATAGTTTCACCTGTTTGTGGGTTACGGCCGGCTCGTGCAGCACGTTCACGTACAGAGAAAGTACCAAAACCAACAAGTGCAACTGAATCGCCATCTTTTAAAGCGCCAGAAACAGATTCGATGAATGAATCTAGTGCACGACCTGCAGCCGCTTTAGAAATGTCAGCATCAGCTGCGATTTGATCGATTAATTGAGATTTATTCACAATATCATCCTCTTTCATTGTTATTATCAAGAGCGACGGTTTTTTAAACTAACATCACTTTTTTGAAAATTTTAGAGCAAACTTTTAATGCTCACATGATTATATTTTTCTTAAGCCTAGGCCCCATAAGGGCTAGGCTTGAAAACCAGTGCTTAACTTATCATACCGTTTAGATTTGAAAAGCCCTAAAAAGCACTTTTTTTGCGTTTTTTACTACTTTTTTGCCGTTTCGACTGAAAAACTCTCAACCGGATGCACTAAAGCTAGTTTTAATACTTCATCAATCCAAGTAACAGGGTGAATATCTAAGCCTGCCAGCACATTGTCTGGGATCTCTTTTAAATCACGTTCATTAATTTTTGGAATAATAACGGTTTTAATACCACCACGGTGAGCTGCCAATAATTTCTCTTTTAAGCCACCAATAGGTAATACTTCACCGCGTAGCGTAATTTCACCTGTCATTGCAACATCTGCACGCACTGGATTGCCTGTTAAGCTTGATACTAACCCAGTCACCATAGCAGCACCTGCGCTCGGACCATCTTTAGGTGTCGCACCTTCAGGTACATGCACGTGAATATCACGTTTTTCGTAAAAATCGCTATTAATACGGAATGTATCTGCACGATTACGCACGACCGTCATAGCCGCTTGAATCGATTCTTGCATTACATCTCCTAAAGAGCCGGTATAGGTCAATTTACCTTTACCAGGCACTGCCGCACATTCAATAGTAAGTAAATCGCCACCCACCTCAGTCCATGCAAGGCCCGTTACTTGGCCAATACGATCGCCGTCCTCCGCTTTACCGTAATCAAAGCGCTGTACACCTAAAAACTCTTCTAGGTTATCTTGATTGATAGTCACTGTTTTAGTGTCTTTTTCAATTAAAATATTCTTAACTGCTTTACGACACAATTTCGAAATTTCACGCTCAAGATTACGCACACCCGCTTCACGCGTGTAATAACGAATAATACCAACAATTGCACTATCAGCAATTTCAATTTCATGATCTTTTAAGCCATTACGCTTCACTTGCTTAGTAATTAAGTGCTCTTTTGCAATGTTTAACTTCTCGTCTTCGGTATAACCTGATAAACGGATAACTTCCATACGGTCTAATAATGGACCAGGAATGTTAAAGCTATTTGAGGTAGCTACAAACATAACATCAGATAAATCGTAATCTACTTCAAGGTAATGATCAGCAAAGTGGCTATTTTGTTCCGGATCGAGCACTTCTAGTAATGCAGATGCTGGATCTCCACGCATGTCTGATGACATTTTGTCTATTTCATCTAACAAAAATAATGGGTTTTTAACGCCCACTTTTGTCATGTTTTGAATTAACTTACCAGGCATTGAACCAATGTAGGTACGGCGATGTCCACGTATTTCAGCTTCATCACGTACGCCGCCTAGTGCCATACGAATATACTTACGACCCGTTGAGCGTGCAATAGATTGCCCTAGTGAGGTTTTACCCACACCTGGTGGCCCTACTAAACATAAAATCGGACCTTTAAGCTTATTAGTACGCTGTTGCACCGCAAGGTACTCTAAAATACGTTCTTTAACTTTATCAAGACCATGGTGATCGCTATCAAGAATTTTTTGCGCACTCGCTAAGTCTTTTTTAACTTTAGAACGTTTTTTCCACGGTACATTAATTAATGTATCAATGTATGAACGTACTACTGTCGCTTCTGCTGACATTGGCGACATCATCTTAAGTTTATTAAGCTCTGTGGTCGCTTTTTCTTGTGCTTCTGTTGGCATGCCTGACTCTTCGATGCGCTTTTTAAGTGCTTCAAATTCGTCAGGTACATCGTCAAGCTCACCAAGCTCTTTTTGAATGGCTTTCATTTGCTCGTTGAGGTAATACTCACGTTGAGACTTTTCCATCTGCTTTTTAACGCGGGTACGAATTTTCTTCTCAACTTGCAGTAAGTCTATTTCGCCTTCCATTAATGCCATTAAATATTCAAGACGTTCTGTAACGCTTGAAATTTCTAGCACTTTTTGCTTTTCAGGTACTTTTAACGGCATATGTGCAGCCATTGTGTCGGCCAGACGAGCAGGCTCATCGATACCTGAAACTGACGTTAGTACCTCAGGTGGAATTTTTTTATTAAGCTTTACATAGCCTTCAAACTGGCTAATAGCGCTGCGAATAAATACATCTTGCTCTTGCTCATCAATTAAATCAGATTCAATAAATTGAGCATTAGCAACAAAGAAATCATCGTTATCTACAAATTCTTCTATTTGCGCACGTTGTGTACCTTCCACTAATACTTTAACTGTGCCATCAGGTAATTTTAATAACTGAAGTACAGTTGCAATAGTACCAATACGATAAATATCATCTTGCTCAGGCTCGTCTACAGTTGCATCTTTTTGTGCAACCAAGAAAATTTGTTTGTCTTTGTCCATTGCCGCTTCTAGGCATTTTATTGATTTTTCACGGCCAACAAAAAGCGGGATCACCATGTGTGGATACACCACAACATCGCGCAGTGCTAGGACTGGGATTTCGACTCGGTCGGTTCTCTCAAGCGTCATTATATTTTCTCTTCGCACTTTATTTATTTTAAAGATTACTCAAGTATATGGGGATAACCTAATTAAAGTTCAACAATTTTTCCCAACTCGATTAAATTAATTATAAAAAAAGGAGCCTAAGGCTCCTTTTTTATGCAAATAGCTTAAAAACTACTCTGATGCAGTTTTTTCTTGTTTATTATTTTCATAAATCAAGATTGGGTCTGACTCACCTTTAATAACGGTTTCGTCAATAACCACTTTACTTACATCATCCATCGAAGGAAGTTCATACATAGTATTAAGCAGTACGCCTTCAACAATTGAACGAAGACCACGTGCACCTGTTTTACGCTCCATTGCTTTGTGAGCAATGGCAGCTAAGGCATCTTCGCGGAACTCAAGCTCAACATCTTCCATACCAAATAAAACAGAAAACTGCTTAGTAATGGCGTTTTTAGGCTCACTTAAGATTTGAACAAGTGCAGCTTCATCAAGCTCTGTTAACGTTGCAACTACTGGCAAACGACCTATAAACTCAGGGATTAAGCCATATTTAACTAAATCTTCTGGTTCTACGTCTTTAAATGTTTCACTTAACGAGCGACTCGCAGCAGATTCTTTTACGCTAACACCAAAACCAATACCGGTATTTTTATGACTTCGCTGCTCAATGACTTTATCTAAGCCCGAAAACGCACCACCACAAATAAATAAGATTTTAGATGTATCTACTTGTAAAAACTCTTGCTGTGGATGTTTACGGCCACCTTGCGGTGGTACTGATGCAATTGTACCTTCAATCAGTTTAAGTAGCGCCTGTTGAACGCCCTCACCCGATACGTCACGTGTGATCGATGGGTTATCTGACTTACGAGAAATTTTATCAATTTCATCAATGTAAACTATACCACGTTGTGCTTTTTCAACATCGTAGTCGCATTTTTGTAATAGCTTTTGAATGATATTTTCAACATCTTCACCTACATAACCTGCTTCGGTTAATGTCGTTGCATCTGCCATTGTAAATGGCACATCGAGTAAGCGTGCTAACGTTTCTGCTAATAGTGTTTTACCACTACCAGTTGGACCAATTAGTAATATATTACTTTTACTTAGCTCAATATCTTGCTTCGTCGATTGATTACGTAAACGTTTATAATGGTTATAAACAGCAACAGACAATACTTTTTTAGCATGATCTTGACCAATAACATAGTCGTCTAGGTGCTTACGAATCTCTTTTGGTACAGGTAATTTATCAGACGCATCATGCTTTGGAGCAATGTCTTTTATTTCTTCCCTGATGATATCGTTACACAGCTCTACACATTCATCACAGACGTATACTGAAGGGCCTGCAATTAATTTACGAACTTCATGCTGGCTTTTGCCACAAAAAGAACAGTATAACAATTTACTACTTTTGTCGCCGTCTGTAGGAGTGTCAGACATTCAGCTACCTCATTTATACGTTGGCCACCAAATTGGTTGGTGGCTATTTCAATACGTTTTAACTATACCAAAATTTAATTTTTTCGCATAGTAACTCTAAGTGGTAAGCAGATAACCTGCTCACCAAGCGCTTACTTTTTATCGCGATTTGTGAACACTGAATCTACTAAGCCGTAATCTACAGCCTGTGATGCGCTCATGAAGTTATCACGATCAGTGTCTTTCGAAATCACCTCTAATGGTTGACCTGTATGCTCAGCCATTAAGCGATTTAATTTGTCTTTAATCGACAAGATTTCTTTCGCGTGTATTTCAAAATCAGATGCTTGACCTTGGAACCCACCTAGCGGTTGGTGAATCATCACCCGTGAGTTTGGTAAACAAAAACGCTTACCTTTAGCACCAGCTGTAAGTAAAAAAGCCCCCATGCTTGCAGCTTGACCAACACATATTGTACTTACATCAGGTTTGATGAAGTTCATTGTATCGTAAATAGCCATACCTGCAGTTACTGAACCACCTGGTGAGTTGATGTATAAAAAGATATCTTTATCAGGATTTTCTGATTCTAAAAATAGCATTTGCGCTAAAATCAGATTTGCCATGTTGTCTTCAACTTGACCTGTTAAAAAGATAATACGCTCTTTTAATAATCTCGAATAAATATCATACGAGCGCTCGCCTTTTGGTGTTTGTTCAACAACCATTGGGACCAATGCATTTAGGGGATCTGTAATACCAGTGTTCATACTTATTTAATTCCTTATGCGCTTATACTTATCCTTATTATAAGGAAGCATAGTTATCGTTTTTCGCAAATTTAGAGCCAAAAACTAAAATGGCCCGGGCACGCTGTATAAACAGAGTAGCACGAGCCATTTAATCGTTAGCGAGAGCTTAAGTCAATGACTTATTAAGCGCCTTGCTTTGGATTCATAATGTCATCAAATGCTTTTTCAACATCAGTAACAGCTGCTTTAGCTAAAATAGCTTCAACTGCTTGCTCTTCCATTGCTACATTACGCATTTGCTGCATAAGTTGATCATTCGCTTTGTAGTATTCTACTACTTCAGTTGGATCTTCATATGCAGAAGCTACTGTAGCAATTAATGCTTCAACTTTAGCGTCATCAACTTTAATTTCGTTAGCTTTGATCACTTCACCTAATAAAAGGCCAGTTTTAACACGTGTTACTGCTTGCTCATGGAACAATTCAGCTGGAAGCTCAGGCATGTTTTGCGCGTCGCCGCCAAAACGTTGAGCCGCTTGCTGACGTAGTGCATCAACTTCTTGATCAACAAGTGCTTTAGGCACTTCAATTTCGTTGTTAGCTAAAAGACCTTTGATTGCTTGGTCTTTAACGTTAGCTTTAACCGCTTGGTCTAGCTCACGCGTCATATTCTTTTTAACTTCTTCTTTAAGCGCATCTACGCCGCCTTCGGTAACACCGAATTTAGTTGCAAACTCTTCGCTTAATTCAGGTAATTCTTGCGCTTCAACTTTCTTCACTGTGATAGTGAATTGAGCCGCTTTACCTTTTAAGTTTTCAGCGTGGTAATCATCAGGGAACGTTACATCAGCAACAACTTCTTCGCCTGCTTTCTTACCTACGATGTTATCTTCAAAACCTGGGATCATACGGCCTTGACCAAGTTCTAATGGGAAGTCTTCAGCTTTGCCGCCTTCAAATACTTCACCGTCGATAGTACCTACGAAATCAACTGTTACACGGTCGTTTTCGCCAGCAGCTGTATCAACATCAGCCCACGCTGCGTGTTGTTTACGAAGTGTTTCTAGCATGTTAGCTAAATCTTCGTCAGTTACTGTTACGGCAGGTTTTTCAACAGTAATTTTATCTAAACCTTGAACTTCAACTTCAGGGTAAACTTCAAATGTAGCTGAGAACTCTAAATCTTTACCAGCTTCAAGTGATTTAGGTGCGAATGTAGGCGCGCCAGCTGGGTTGATTTTTTCAGAAACAATTGCTTCGTAAAAATTACGTTGCATTACTTCGCCAGCAACTTCTTGACGAACTGCAGGGCCAAAACGCTTGTTAATTACAGATACTGGAACTTTACCAGCACGGAAACCATCTATACGCTGTGTTTTTGACAGTTGTTGTAGGCGTTTTTTTACTTCGGTCTCAACGTTCTCTGAAGGAACGGTGATAGTTATACGGCGCTCAAGGCCTTGGGTCGTCTCAACAGAAACTTGCATGATTTACCTCAATATTCAATTTTGGCGATTGTTCGCCTTCCTTACAAACAAAGTGATCTGCATGAGTCTTGATAAAATTTAAGCGGTTTTTCGCACTTAAAAACATCCGTCGCTACCATGAGATACCATTGCTGCTTTGCCCTTCGGGCACTATGTTAAACAATAGACGCGGCATTATAACCTAATATTTATGATAGTCGAGTACAGGGGGCAATTATTTGGACTAGATAAGGGACTATAGAGGCTAACTGAATAAAAAACAGGCTAACTGTAAATTACAAACAGTAAAACACAAATTATTTAATAGGATTAAAGGTTAACAAAAGTAGGTTTATAGTTTTGAGGATTTTATTTACTCATCTTATTAGATAAGAAAATGGTCGGCGATGCAGGATTTGAACCTGCGACCCCTTGGACCCAAACCAAGTGCGCTACCAAACTGCGCTAATCGCCGACATTCGAAGAGTCAACTTCATTTTTCATACTGAACACTTAAACCGAGAGTTTAAGACCACTTTAAGAAAGTGGTCGGCGATGCAGGATTTGAACCTGCGACCCCTTGGACCCAAACCAAGTGCGCTACCAAACTGCGCTAATCGCCGATATTCTTTTGTAAATGGGGTGACTGATGGGGCTCGAACCCACGACAACCGGAATCACAATCCGGGGCTCTACCAACTGAGCTACAATCACCGCTATATTTACATGTTTTCAAATGGTGCACCCAGAAGGATTCGAACCTTCGACCCACGCCTTAGAAGGGCGTTGCTCTATCCAGCTGAGCTATGGGCGCATCGAAAACTTCATAGTTTACCAATAAGCTATTCGATTATAATTGTATTATAAAAAAATGGTCGGCGATGCAGGATTTGAACCTGCGACCCCTTGGACCCAAACCAAGTGCGCTACCAAACTGCGCTAATCGCCGATACTTACTATTGCTTGCGAGTGACCTCGTTGACAACGGGGTGCATAATAGTGATTTGACGGGGTTAGGTCAAACGTTTTTTTTATAAAAACAATCAAGTGGTCATTTTTAGTGCACAATGGTTAAATATTACAATAGAAGGCTGAATTTTAAACTATTTAACGACTCAAACACCATATACTTTAAAAGCAACTTGGCGCTGCAATGCTTTTCTGCGAAAATAGTCAGCACATTATAAAGCGAATGACCTAAAGACTGTATTTTCTTTATGTTCATAATTACCCCTATTTTATTATGTATTCGTTTTTAGAGTATCGGTATCTAGTTAATTAACCCCCAATTAAAGGTCACCCATGACGGCAAACATCATTGATGGTAAGGCAATCGCAAAACAAGTACGTAGCGCTGTAGCAGAACGCGTAAGTGAACGTGTAGCAAATGGTTTACGTGCTCCAGGGCTTGCAGTAGTACTTGTAGGGCTCGATCCAGCAAGCCAAGTTTATGTTGGTTCAAAACGTAAAGCCTGTGAAGAAGTTGGTTTTATTTCTAAATCATTTGATTTACCTGCTGACACTAATGAGCAAACTCTTTTAGATTTAATTGACGAGCTGAATAATGATGCACAAGTTGATGGTATTTTAGTACAGCTTCCACTGCCAAAAGGACTCGATGCGGAAAAGATTTTAGAACGCATTACCCCGCACAAAGATGTAGATGGTTTTCATCCGTACAACATAGGCCGATTAGCACAAAGAATGCCTGCGCTTCGTCCATGTACGCCAAAGGGTATTATTACATTACTTGATTCTACCGGTGTACGTTATAAGGGAATGCATGCGGTTGTAGTTGGCGCGTCAAATATTGTGGGTCGCCCAATGTCGTTAGAGCTTTTATTAGCCGGCTGTACAACCACAGTGTGCCATAAGTTTACCCAAGATTTAGAAACGCATGTTCGCCGCGCTGACTTATTAGTTGTGGCCGTCGGTAAACCTGAATTTATCCCAGGAGATTGGATAAAAGAAGGTGCTATTGTTATCGATGTAGGCATTAACCGCTTAGATACGGGTAAATTAGTAGGCGACGTGCAATACAGCGTGGCTGAACAAAAAGCGCATTTTATTACCCCAGTCCCAGGTGGCGTTGGCCCTATGACGGTCGCTAGCTTAATTGAAAACACACTTGAAGCATGTGAAAAATACCACAGCTAAGTGTTAGAAAAAGCAAAAAAGGGTTGCCATTTGGCAACCCTTTTTAGTTGAACGTGAATTACTTTAAACGCTTACGCTTTACGCCACGTTGTTTTGCCGGCTGAATCTTCAAGTATTACACCTAACGCATTAAGTGCATCACGAGCTTCATCAGCAGCACCCCAATCTTTACTAGCACGCGCTTCATTGCGTTTTACAATTAATGCTTCAATTGTTGCTACTTCATCGTCACCTTGTCCACCTTGTAAAAACGCTTCTGGTGCTTGTTGAGCAACCCCTAACACTTCACCAAGGCTGCGCAGTACAAACGCTAACTTACCAGCTTGAACTGCATCGCTGTCTTTTACACGGTTTAGCTCTTTGGCAAGTTCAAACAATACCGGCAATGCCTCTGGCGTATTGAAGTCGTCATTCATTGCTTTTCTAAATTTAGCAACAAACTCATTACCTTCTAAATCACACTCTACCGGTTCGACATCACGAAGCGCTGTATAAATGCGTTCAAGTGATGAACGCGCTTGGTCTAAATTCTCTTGCGAATAATTTAATTGGCTACGGTAATGGCCTGAAATTAAAAAGTAACGAACAGATTCAGCATCGTATGCTTTTAAAACTTCACGCACTGTAAAGAAATTATCTAACGACTTAGACATTTTTTCTTTGTTTACTTGCACCATGCCCGTGTGCATCCAAGTATTTACATACTTGCCGTTATTTGCACAGCATGATTGCGCTATTTCGTTTTCATGATGCGGAAACTGTAAATCAGACCCCCCACCGTGAATATCAAAATGCTCGCCTAAGTGCTTTGAGCTCATTGCCGAACATTCAATATGCCAACCTGGACGCCCTTCACCCCACGGTGATGACCATGATGGCTCGCCTGCTTTTGCTTTTTTCCATAACACAAAATCAAGTGGATCGTCTTTATCTTGTGCTACTTCAACACGAGAACCCGATTGCAACATCGTTAAATCTTGCTGCGAAAGCGCGCCATATTGCTCAAACGTTGATACATCAAACAAGACATCGCCATCTGCGGCGACATAGGCATGGCCCTTTTCGATCAAACGCTTAACCATAACGATAATTTCATCCATATGGCTTGTAACTGTTGGTTCAATATCTGGGCGTAGCATGTTTAAACTATCAAAATCTTCATGCATCGCTTTTGTCATACGCACTGTTAAATCGTTTATTGATTCACCATTCTCGTTCGCACGTTTAATTATTTTATCGTCGATATCGGTAATGTTACGCACATGTTTTAAATCGTAACCGATGTGGCGTAAGTAGCGCACAATAACGTCAAACCCTACAAAAGTACGAGCGTGTCCAATATGGCAGTAATCATAAATGGTGATACCACACACATACATGTCGATTTTTCCTTCGACCATCGGTTTAAATTGCTCTTTTTGTCGCGTCAGTGTGTTGTATATATTTACCATTTACTTTGAGTCCTTGACTATTTACTAGAACAGTTATGTTACCACTTGAAAAGCCCCTGCTCTAGCGCTTTATAACAAACCAAACATCTACTTTGTTAATCTTAGCCAACTACGATAAAATAGCGCCAATATTTAAACCGGATATAGGAAAACACATGGTTGTTCTACACACTAATTTTGGTGACATCACCATTAAAATGTTTGAGCAAGAAGCTCCAAACACAGTTAAAAACTTTTTAGAGTATGCAAACGCTGATTTTTTCAACGGCACTATCTTTCATCGTGTAATCGATGGTTTTATGGTTCAAGGCGGTGGTTTTGTTCCAGGTATGGAACAAAAAGACGTAAATGACCCAATTCAAAATGAAGCTAATAACGGCCTATCTAATAAAATAGGCACTTTAGCTATGGCACGTACGCCAGATCCTCATTCAGCTACAGCGCAGTTTTTCATTAACGTGAATAACAACGACTTTTTAAATCACAGCAGCGAAACATCGCAAGGTTGGGGTTACTGTGTTTTTGCTGAAGTTGTAGAAGGCATGGACGTAGTAAATAAGATCAAAGCAGTTGCAACAGGCAGTACTGGTTTTCACCAAGATGTGCCTCTTGAAGACGTTATCATCGAAAGCGTTACTGTTAGCTAATAGTACGTTTACCCACGTAATGTGGAGTATCAGCGGGTGTTTGTGCAATATGCATACGCCCGCTTTATTTATATCGAAAAGACTTCCCTATGACTCGTAAAACATACTTTATTGCAGATTTACACTTAAGCGAAAACCGCCCAGATATAAGCGCTGCGTTTTTTGATTTTTTAAATACGCACATACTTAATAAAGAAGTAGATGCACTGTATATTTTAGGTGATTTTTTTGAAGTTTGGGTCGGGGATGACTACATCACAGCACTAAGTGGCGATGTAGCAAAGCACCTTAAAGCAGTCAGCGATAGTGGCACTCCGGTATATTTCATTCATGGTAATCGTGACTTCATTATGCGTAAGCAATATGCAGACATGGCAGGTATGACATTACTTGCTGAACAAACAGTCATTGATTTATACAACACCCCAACAGTTATTTTGCATGGCGATGAAATGTGTACTCAAGATACCGAATATCAAAATTTTCGAAAAAAAAGCAGAGGTTGGTGGTGGCCAAAACTAATGCTTGCAATGCCGCTTTGGTATCGTAAAAAAATAGCGCGCAACGCCCGTGAAAAAAGTAAACTTAGCCAAGCTGATAAACCTATTGAAATTTTAGATGTTGTAGATGATGCTGTGCTTAGCACTTTTGCCAATCATAATGTGACTAATATGATTCATGGTCATACTCATCGCCCCAACGTTCATACTTACAAAGTTAATAAACAAACACTTACTCGCACTGTACTGGGTGATTGGTATACACAAGGCTCTTATTTAGTCGTTACCCCACACTCACAAGAATTAATTAACACGCCTTTCGCATAAATTAAAATTCTGACTATTATTTATTTACACAATTTAATAATAGTAGCCACTTTAATGATAAAGCTATTAATTTTCATCGCAGTTATATCCATGCCGACAAAAGTTTTTAGCGAGCAAGCATGGCAAATTGTCACTGAAAACTACCCTCCCTATTTTAGCGAAAACCTTCCCGAAAATGGCTGGTTATATGACGTAACTAAAGCCGCTCTCAAAACACAAGGTATTAATAGTGAGATTGAATTCACCACATGGGATCGCGCCCTTAAGCTATTAGAAAAAAAGAGAAAAACAGCTATCTTAGGTGCTTTTTATTCCGTAAAAAGAAATGAAGTCTTTTACTACTCCCGCCCACTTGCCGTCGCTCACTCGGGGATTTTTAAACGAAAACAAAGCACTGTTAATTACGATGGTTCTATTCAATCATTACAGCCCTACAGTATAGGAAAGGAAGATAGCGCCTTTGTAAGCCAAGAATTCACTAGCAATACTGAGTTGGCAATAACGTCCACTAAAAGCCTACCTACAAGCTTGTATTTACTTCAGCAAGGGCGCATTGATTTAGTCGCGGGTACTAAAGAAGTTGGAAAATACTGGCTTGAGCACAATAAAGAAATCGCTTTAGGTAAAAATAAAATAGAATATTTATCGCCAGATCTTGCTGTGCATAAATTGTATCTAATCGTTGCTCAATCAAGCTACCAAGCAAAAGAACGCTTATACAAATTTAATGGAGGAATTAATATACTGATTGAAAATGGAGAGATTGCCAAAATCATGAAAAAACATCATTTCAGCAATGAAAAAATAACTAAATATATTAATTTTTTAAAAGAAAACTAGCTTTGCGCTATTGGCACACCGCTGTGAAACTTAAAATCAGTGTCGGGTGTAGAAATTAGCTCTTTTTCTTTTTCACCAAAAAAGTTTACGCGTTCGGTAATATCAAAATCAGCAATTTCTTGCGCCAACGTTAAATAATCTTGGTAATGACGCGCTTCAGAGCGAAGCAACGAAATATAAAAATCACCTAAATGCTTATCAACATGCGGCGCAAGCTTTGCAAAACGCTCACACGAACGCGCCTCAATGTAAGCGCCTACTATTAGCTTATCAACCAATGCGTCGGGCTCGAACGTTTTAACATGGCGGAGCATGCCTTTTGCGTAACGACACGGTGTAATACTTCGATACTCAATACCGTATTCATCCATAATTTCGAGCACTTGATAAAAATGATGCAGCTCTTCTTTTATCAATAGAACCATTTTATCGATTAGACCTTGCCCGTATGGTGAACTCGATTTAGGAATTATTGATTTAGTTAGCTTATTTTTAGCCGCTAAATCGCGCCAATTCCCTTCTCGTTTATAAATAAGCGTTTCAAATGGCTTTAGCCACTCTAGCAATGCGTCGCTCCCCTCTTTATCTACCGCGTATTTACGTATTAAAAACATAGCGCTTTGAGCGGCTTTTAATTCGCATATTAAATGATCAATTAAGATTATTGATAAGTTTTCTTTTTTTATTGCTTGCTCAACCCACTCGTCAGGCGTGTTACACAATAAAAATTCATTGATAGGCTCTAAAAGTTGGCTATGGGGCACGTTGGCTACTCGTTACTTAAATAGGTTGATAGGCCACTATTTTAACAGAAAAATGGCTAAAAATAACAAAACATGTTTGCATATTAAATTGTTAATAACGAGTTAACTTGACTTTGCAAAATAAGTGAACCATAACTGTACATAGACTGTATAAAAATAAACCAACCAAAACAATAATACGTTCCCTGTATGGAGTACACACTATGATACTAAATCACCTCTGGGGCATTTATGCTCACCCACTCGAAGAATGGCAAACAATTGATAACCGCCACGAAAGTTTGACCTATAGTTTATCGCACATTTTGTTAATCGCTTTATTTCCTTCAATAATGGGCTACTACTCATCTGTTTATTTAGGCTGGAGCATAGGCACTGGCAACCCTGTATTTCTAACACACGATAGCGCAATATTAATAGCAAGTGCGATGTATGTTGCACTGATAATTGGCGTATTCGCCCTTGCTTATTTAGCCCATTGGATGGCGGTTACTTTCGGTGCTAAACCAACGTTTACGCAAACGCTAGAACTAGCTGCTTATACTGCAACACCTGTGTTTATGTCTGCACTTTCTGCATTTTGGCCTGTGCTTTGGTTTGTCGTATGTATCGGTATTGTGGCGTTAGCTTATTCTGTTTATTTATTATACACAGGCGTACCAATACTAATGCACATCCCTGAAGAACGTGGCTTTATTTATGCCAGCTCAGTGGTAACGTGTGGATTAATATTACTTGTTATTATTTTAGCTGTAACAGCTATGCTTTGGACAAATGGGATTGTTAGCCCAATGTTTACTTAATAAAGTTTAACTAATAGAGAGTCGTGTTTGATAGAAATGTTCCCTTTCTTTCCTTCGCAAAAAAGGAGCTAATTAGCTCCTTTTTTTATATGTAATAATACCAATTTAATTAAAAACATGATCATTCTATCGCATTAAATAACTCACTAACTGCGTTAAAAATTACTCATATAGAACGACTATATGTCACAATTTTTGCCTTGTTATTGTGCTATTTCTTTAGCGCTATAATAGATCACTTATTTAATGCAATTGGTATAATATTTATTAATCATTAATCAGCTTCGTTTTCGTCTTGGTTATGAATTTCTAACCCTGAAGACATTGCACTTTCGCGGGTGCTTTTAGCTGAATCGTTACGTAGTTTATCAATACGATTTAGATAGTCTTGATCAATATCGCCAGTAATATATTGCCCATCAAACACTGATGTTTCAAATTTAGTGATTTCTGGATTTTCTTGGCTAACCGCTGCAATTAAATCGGGTAGCGATTGAAAGATTAAACCGTCAGAGCCGATGCTTACGTTAATATCTTCTACTTCACGTCCGTGAGCAATCAGCTCAGCTGCTGAAGGCATATCAATACCGTACACATTAGGGAAGCGTATTTCCGGTGCAGCAGATGCAAAGTAAACGTTTTTAGCACCTGACTCTCGGGCCATTTCAACTATTTGTGCTGATGTTGTACCACGAACAATTGAGTCATCAACCAATAGCACATTTTTGCCTTTAAATTCACGGTCAATTGCATTTAGCTTTTGACGTACTGATTTTTTTCGCATCTCTTGGCCTGGCATAATAAACGTACGACCAATATAACGGTTTTTAACAAAGCCTTGGCGGTATGGTAAATCAAGCACACGTGCGATTTCTAATGCTACATCACATGACGTTTCTGGAATTGGGATAACTACATCAATGTCTTTATCAGCCCATTCCCGTGCAATTTTTTCGCCTAATTTTGTGCCCATATTTACGCGTGTTGCGTAAACCGACATGCGGTCGATAGTTGAGTCTGGTCGTGCAAAATAAACAAATTCAAAAATACATGGTGAGTAAGATGCTTTATCAGCACAGCTTAATGAATGAAACTCACCAGTCTCAGTGACGTAAATAGCTTCACCAGGTGCAACATCGCGAATAAACTCAAAACCATCTGGTTTTAGTGCAACACTCTCTGAGGCAAACATATATTCAGTGCCTTGTTGCGTTTCACGCTTACCAAATACAAGTGGACGAATGCCATTAGGGTCGCGAAAAGCAACAATACCATGGCCAATGATCATCGCAATAGTTGCATAACCACCACTGACTTTGTTATTAACTTCACTCACCGCTGTAAAAATATCTTCAGGGTCTAACTTTAGCTTATCTGACTTACTTAATTCATGAGCAAGTACATTAAGTAAAATTTCTGAATCAGATGTCGTATTTACATGACGACGTGCTTCTGAAAATAGCTGCTCTTTTAAAGCCTCAGCATTAGTAAGGTTACCATTATGGGCAAGTGCTATACCAAATGGAGAGTTCACATAAAAAGGCTGTGCTTCAGATGAACTAGAAGAGCCTGCCGTAGGATAACGCACATGGCCTAAACCAATTGTACCTTGTAGTCGTTTCATATGACGGGTGTGAAAAGCATCCTTCACAAGACCATTTGCTTTGCGTAAGCTAAACGTGTTGTTCTCAATGGTAATAATACCCGCAGCGTCTTGGCCACGGTGCTGCAAAACAGTTAAGCCATCATAAATCGCCTGATTAACAGGGGATGTTCCGACTATTCCAACGATACCACACATGTAATTTATCCTCGCCGATTAACGGTTTACTGAATTTAAAAAGCTCGAGTTGTTTTCTAGGTACGAAAAGAACCATTCAACTACAAAGCCAAATTCTGGAATCAAAATAGAATTGCCCCACCAATGCGTATTAGGTGCACCAGTAAAAGCATCAAGAAAGAAGAGTAACGCGCTCACGACCAACACGCCTCGAAGAGCACCAAACACTATGCCAAAGACACGGTCGGTACCCGATAAACCGGTACGCTGTACAAGCTCACCTAAAATGTAGTTTAGTAAACCGCCTAACAGTAGCGTCGCAAAGAATAATATGGCTATGGCCGCCGCATTTCTTAAAAGGGGTTCAGAAATGGTTGTTAGGAAGGAAGCTAAATATTGGTAAAATAAACTAGAGATGATAAAGGCGCCAGCCCATACAGCTAATGACATTGCTTCTTTAACAAAGCCGCGTATTAAACCGATGATGGTAGACAGTGCAATAATGCCAAGAATGGCGTAATCAACCCAGATCATAAGAACCAATTAGTCGCTAATTTGGGGCGCATTCTATACCCAAACATTGCCAATATGCAAGTTTAAACGGGAGATAACTGGCGGTAATTGAATACAAAAATTTAACATATAATGTCAAAATAAATATTGTTAATTACAGTAAAAATATAATGAATTAAATTTAAATAGCCTTGCTAAACAAGGCTATTTAAATAATTATTTTGTTACTTCGTAGCGAGTTACTTTACCATTTAACTTTGTCAGCACTTTAAGTTCAGGTAATTGTTTTTGTAACTCATTTTTATCAAGTGACGGCCCTACAAACACTTTCGTTAATGTACCATTTGGTGTTTTAACTGGTTTAGTGAACGTTTTAAAGCCTTTTTCTTTAAGCTTAGCTTGTAGTGCTTTTACATTGGCTGCATGAGAAAAACTGCCCAATTGCACAACATAAGCCATACTTGTGAGGTTTTCGTCACTTTTTCGAGCCCTAATTGGTTCTGCATTTGCTTGGGCTTTAGGCTCTATTATGGCTTCAATAACCTTAGGCTGAGAAGCATAATCGCTTTCTGTCAATTGAGTTTGCTGCTCAAGAGCTTCATCGTCGGCTTTTATGTCTTCAATTTCATTTTGTTTAAGTGGCTCGGCATCCGCCATGCTTTCATCTATTGAATTTTGAAGATCGATTGTTTTTAACTCAGGGTTATTAGGAATAGCTTTAAAAGCTTCTTTATAATGAACTTTTTCGCCGTCGAGTATATTGGGAATAAACACGATTGCTGCGATCACGACAATACTTGTCCCGACTAAGCGATTAATAAAACTTGAGTTCACCGACATTCCCTCTATTTTTTAAAATAATTAATAGCGTCAGCCACTGTAAAAAATGAACCAAAAACAATCAAAACAGTGTCGATTTTTTGCTTTGGTAAAATTATAGCAAGTGCTTTTGCCACGCTATTATAGCTATGAATAGTATTATTATGAGGTACACTTTGTAATGCATTTTGTAAATTACTGGCAGTATCGCCTCGCGGACCACTTAAGCTTGCTAGTGACCACTCATCTACTAAATGGCTTACTTCTTTAAGCACACCTGCTTTATCTTTATCCGCAAGCATAGCGGCTAAAGCATGAATTTTAAAGCCTTTATCTTTAAACTTTAATAACTTATTAGCCAGATAACGTGCAGATTCTGGATTGTGTGCAACATCAGTAAATACTAAAGGCTCAGCGCTTAGCTGCTGAAATCGCCCTTCTACCACTAAATTTGCCAAGCAATCTCTTATTACCTGCTCACTTGGCAATAAATTTAAAACACTTAAAACAGTTAACGCCGTAGCCGCATTCTGACAAGGGATTGCGGGTTTATTCAGTTCAAGGTTATGCTGTTTGTACTGCCAATTAAAACTATCGGCACTCTCTTTAAACATAAAGTCTGTGCCCGATAACGTCATCTCAGCATTAATTTCTTTACCGTAATCAGTCATCGTGTGAGGAATATTTAAGTCACCGATAATAGCAGGGGTATGCTCTCGAAAAATACCGGCTTTATCGTAAGCAACTAATTCACGCGTATCACCTAAGTATTCTTTATGATCTAAGTCGATGGTAGTAATTACACTTGCATAGGGGGTTACAATGTTTGTAGCATCAAAACGCCCCCCTAAACCCACTTCTAATAATACATAATCAACGTCACAGCGTTTAAAAATAGCCAACGCACCCAACGTACCATATTCAAAATAAGTAAGTGGTGTGTCTTTACGACCTCGCTCTAACTGATGAAAAGCATCAATATGAAACTGGTCAGCTAACTCTTCGCCGTTAACTCGTACACGCTCGTTATAACGAATTAGATGAGGAGATGCGTAAGTGCCCACGCTACAGCCTTGCGCTAGCAATAGCGACTCTAAGCAACGTGCTGTGGTGCCCTTGCCATTCGTACCGGCAATAAGAATAATTTTACTTGAGGTGTTTAAAAGGCCAATGTTGTTGGCAACATTAGCAACACGTTCTAAGCCCATTGCAATGTTTGCAGGGTGAACACTTTCTAAATAAAAAAGCCAATCATCAAGGCTTGATGATTGGCTAGGAATTGTTTTTGTCATAGCGTGTAATCAGTAAAGCTGAAATTTACGCTACTCTATGCTCTTGTTCCGTAGAAGGCAAGTTCATAAATTTAGCTAGAATGCGGGCAAGGGTATCACGCATTTCACGACGGTCAATGATCATGTCAATTGCACCGTGCTCAAGCAAAAATTCACTACGTTGAAAGCCCTCTGGTAGTGTTTCACGAACAGTTTGTTCAATAACACGAGGACCCGCAAAACCAATTAACGCTTTAGGTTCAGCAACGTTAATATCACCCAGCATAGCAAGTGATGCAGATACACCGCCCATGGTCGGATCGGTCATTACTGAAATGAACGGTAGACCTTTTTCAGTCATTTTTGCAAGTGCAGCACTTGTTTTAGCCATTTGCATAAGCGACATAAGCGCCTCTTGCATACGTGCACCACCTGATGCAGAAAAACAAATAAGCGGCATATTATGTTCTAAACATTGATCAACAGCATCAACAAAACGAGCGCCAACAACCGAAGCCATTGAGCCACCCATAAATGAGAACTCAAATGCGACAGCTGCAACCGGAATACCTTTTAATCGGCCCTTAATAGCTACAAGTGCATCTTTTTCACCACTTGCCTTTTGGGCTGCGCTGATGCGATCAGAGTACTTTTTAGAATCTTTAAATTTAAGAATGTCTTTTGGCTCATGTTGTGTGCCAAGCTCTTGACGATCGCCTTCATCTAAAAAGTGCTCTAGGCGCTTACGGCCACTAACACGCATATGATGATCGCATTTAGGGCATACGTTTAATGATTTTTCTAATTCAGCTTTATATAAAATTGAATCACACGACGTACACTTCGCCCATACACCTTCTGGGATTTCTTTACGACCTGATGACTTTGTCGTTTTAGGTAAGATTTTTTCTAGCCAACTCATTTGCAACTCTCTTAATACTGTTCTGTGTCGCGAGTCTACCAATAGCGATTAGTAGACGAATTTTTTCAATTAAAACATGAATTTCATTAACACGGTATAAAAAACTGGTCTTAGTAGTTAGAAATGCGCATAAAAAGTACTAGTAATACTCAAACTTAGATACCAATATCTGGTAAAAACAATGGCCCTAATGGCATCTTAGGAACTTTAAATTGCTCAGGGTAATCAACGTCAACCAAATATAAACCAGCGGCTTTAGCTGTCGCGCTGGCCTTTGCACGCTCTTTACAATCAAGTAACTCTTTTAACCAAGTAGGTTGCTGTTTATGTAAACCAATATCCATAAGACTACCCGTTATATTACGGACCATATGATGTAAAAATGCATTCGCTTTGATATCAATAACAACATAGTTTCCAATACGTTGCACCGATAAGTGATGAATTGTTCGAGTAGGCGTATTTGCTTGGCAATGAATAGCCCTAAAAGAAGTAAAGTCGTGCTTACCAATTAGATACTGGCATGCCTGCTGCATTTTCACTTCATCTAAGTGATGATGGAAGTGTGTAACGCCCTCATTTAATACAGCTCCACGCAGAGGCGAGTTGTAAATAATATAACGATAACGACGAGCCGTGGCGCTAAAGCGAGCATGAAAATCTTCCGCCACAGGCTGCGCAAAACGAATTGCAATATCTTTAGGCATTAACGTATTCATGCCTAAAGTAAATGCCACCATGTCGCGGTCGGCCTCAGTGTCAAAATGTATTACTTGGCCTGTACCATGTACGCCTGCATCGGTGCGCCCCGCACATATTACTTCAACAGGGTGATTACAAATACGCGACAACGCTTTTTCTACTTCTTGTTGTACACTATTTACATGTGATTGGCGTTGCCAACCACTGTAGCGTACGCCATTGTATTCAACCCCAAGTGCTACTCGCATAATTACCATTTTACCCTACTGTGCTAATGAACGAGGCATTTTATGCTATCTAACGATGCAATAAAAGTAATACCAGCCTGCTTCTGTATAGGGCTTGTTTAATTCATTAAATTGTTCAAATATTTATGCCGGTTGGTATAATTGTGCTGCAACCCAATCAATACCTATAAAAAAACCCATAATTAGCTAAGCTAATTATGGGTTTAAAAGTATTTGTTGTTATTTTATTTCAATTTGGCTTTTAAGCTAAGCGCTTCTTCTTGAACTTCTTCAGGGCCTTTGTTAATAACATCTTCAATTACTTTTAGCGCAGAGTCAGAGTCATCGATTTCGATATAGGCGCGTGCCAAATCTAGTTTAGCTGAGTAACCACCACTTTCAGCATCTACGTCAGTCGGATTTTCACCAGCCAGTAACGCATCAAACTCACCTAACCCCACATCCATATTAACGTCATTATAAGGTTCGTGTTCAAGTTCGGCATCATCACTTTCCTCTAACAATGAATCAATATCTACAAATTCATCGCTACCAAGTTGCTCAACATCACTACTTTCAACTTGAGGCTCTTCAATAATTATTGGTTCATCAATCCCTAAATCTTCTTTAAGCAAGCTATCAAAATCAACATCAAACTCACTGCTATCATCAATACTTAATTCTTCAGGCTCTGCTAATTCATTAAGTAATGAATCAAAATCAGTATTAGTCAACTCAGCCATAAACTCGTCATCAAGTTCATCATCTGAAGCAATATCACTACTGCCGAGTTGTTTCGATTGAGTTATTTCAGCTTCGCGATCTACGTTAGTTTGTTCATTAACTAATTCATCAGACAACTCTTCATCTAAGTACTCTGAAGCAGTTGGTTCAGCGATATCTGGATTTTCTAATTCCGCATCAAGATCTGTAAAGTCATTATCGAGTAACAGTTCGTCGTCAAAATCATCTTCTAAGCTATCTAAACTACTTTCTGCAGCAAGCGCATTGGCTAAGTCTTGCTCTGTTTGACTTACCGATACACCTTTTGTATCGGCGTCTACATTTTCAGGTAACTCTTCATCTAATGCCGTAGGCGGTGCATTTACTAACTCATCGTCATCGCCTAACTCATTTTCTAATTCACTACCCAGCTCAGCCAATTCATCATCGATTAGCAAATCATCATCTAAATCGTCTTCTTGGAGCGGTTCAGCGGTGGCGGATGTTTGCTCATCTAGCGCTGTTTCTTGCGAGTCATCAAGATCTAGAGGTTGAGTTTCTTCAGCTTCTTCTAATTCATTATCAAATTCGTCGTCCACCGAATTTTCATCTGAACTTGCTAATAACTCATCATTGTCAGCATCATCTATTTCAAATTCTTGCTCTGTTTGAGCCGCTATC
>NZ_JACJEM010000001.1:79816-92219 GCF_014164085.1 Pseudoalteromonas sp. SG45-5
GTCGTCAAAATCATCTTCTAAGCTATCTAAACTACTTTCTGCAGCAAGCGCATTGGCCAAGTCTTGCTCTGTTTGACTTACCGATACATCTTTTGTATCGGTGTCTACATTTTCAGGTAAGTCAGCAATCTCTTCATTTAATGCCGTAGGCGGTGTATTTGCTAACTCATCGTCGTCTAACTCATTTTCTAATTCACTACCCTGCTCAGCCAATTCATCTATTAGCAAATCATCATCTAAATCATCTTCTTGCAACGGTTCAGCGGTGGCGGATGTTTGCTCATCTAGCGCTGTTTCTTGCGAGTCATTAAGATCTAGAGGTTGAATTTCTTCAGCACCTTCTAATTCATTATCAAGTTCAGCAAAGTCGTTATCAATTAGAAGTTCATCATCAAAATCGTCATCTAAATTATCTAAGTCATTTCCTGCTGAGAGTGCGCTAGCTAGATCTTGCTCTGTCTGACTTGGCGATATATCTTTTACATCATCTTCTAAGTTATCGCTTTCTAATTCATCAGAATGTGAAGGAAGCTGGTTATCTGCTTCTAAAAGTGGAGTATCATCAAGCTCCTGTTCCGAGGATTCAACAAGCTCTTCGCTGTTACTAGTATCTAAAATTTCATCTTCAAGTGAAGGCTCTGGCTCAGCCTCATCGGCTAATGGGTCATCTCCTAAATCAACCTCCACTTCTTCTATTTCATCATCTAGATCTTCTGTTGACCACTCTGGGGTTTCAACATAGCTTTCGTCTTCAACTTGTTGCAACTCATTTAAAAGTTCATCAACACTCTTTAATTCACTATCGTTATACTCTTCTAGTGCATCTTCAGGATTGAGCAATGTTTCAGAGGTGTCCGAAAAATCATCTTGTTCTTCTACTGGCTCAGGTTCTTCAACAAGTGCAGTTTTTTCTTCAGGCTCTTCAACAAGCGCAGCTTCTTCTTCAGGCTCTGGCTCTTCAACAGGCCCAGCGTCTTCTACTGGCTCTAGCTCTTCAACAAGCGCAGCGTCTTCTGCAGGCTCTGCCTCTGACTCTTCAACAAGCGCAGCTTCCTCAATCGGCGGCTCCATTAAGCTATCGATATCGTCTATATCAAAGTCGTCGTTTTCTTCTACTAGCGTATCAGCTGTACTGGTTGATGCATCATCAACGTTATTCTCATCCGTCGCTTCATCAATTAAACTATCGATATCGTCTATATCAAAGTCGTCGTTTTCTTCTACTAGCGTATCAGCTGTACTGGTTGATGCATCATCAACGTCATTTTCATCCGTCGCTTCATCAATTAAGCTATCGATATCGTCTATATCAAAGTCGTCGTTTTCTTCTACTAGCGTATCGGCTGTACTGGTTGATGCATCATCAACGTTATTCTCATCCGTCGCTTCATCAATTAAACTATCGATATCGTCTATATCAAAGTCGTCGTTTTCTTCTACTAGCGTATCGGCTGTACTGGTTGATGCATCATCAACGTTATTCTCATCCGTCGCTTCATCAATTAAGCTATCGATATCGTCTATATCAAAGTCGTCATTTTCTTCGATTAGCG
Source organism: Pseudoalteromonas sp. SG45-5 (assembly GCF_014164085.1). Taxonomy (NCBI): domain Bacteria; kingdom Pseudomonadati; phylum Pseudomonadota; class Gammaproteobacteria; order Alteromonadales; family Pseudoalteromonadaceae; genus Pseudoalteromonas; species Pseudoalteromonas sp. SG45-5. Next base: position 81,370 of record NZ_JACJEM010000001.1, read on the forward strand.
TATCGGCTGAACTGGTTGATGCATCATCAACGTCATTCTCATCCGTCGCTTCATCAATTAAGCTATCGATATCATCTAAATCAAAGTCGTCATTTTCTTCGATTAGCGTATCGGCTGAACTGGTTGATGCATCATCAACGTCATTCTCATCCGTCGCTTCATCAATTAAGCTATCGATATCGTCTAAATCAAAGTCGTCATTTTCTTTCACAACCGAATCAGTTGCAGCTTCAGAGCCCACATTTGTCTGTTCTAATAAATCATCAATATCAAAGTCATCATCACCGGCAAGCTCTTCACTAAATGCTGCTATTTCATCATGAGAATCTAAACTATCATCGTCTTCTATCCCACTTGGCTGTGCATCAAATTCAGATGAGCTTACATCCTCGTCAAATAAGCTATCTAGCTCATCACTACTTAAAATATCGTCATTATTAGATGGTTGTGAAGCTAAATCTAAATCAATGTCTTCTTCTAAGCTGTCATCCGATGGGCTGTCAAAACCTTGTTGCATGAAAATATCAAGTTCATCATCCCCTGTATTTTCATCATCAAAAACAATGTCATCACTTAATAAACTTTCAAGGTCACCTTGATCAAGTAGGCTATCCTGATCTGTAAAATCATCTAAATTGTCATCTAGTGAATCATCAAATGCGGTATCTTCATCAGATAAAAGCTCATTCTCTAAGCTATCATCTAGCTGAACACTTAAGTCATCGAGTGGATCAGGCACTTCCGACTCATTATCTGTATCAGTGTCTAAGTTATCATTACTGCTATAGCTTGGTGATTGTGGTAAAAAGTCATCATCTGATTCTGTATCGGCCTCGTTATTGGCTCTTTTTCGCAAAAACATAACCACAGCAAAAATAACGAGTAAGCCTGGAATAAACATTAATAAACCAAGTACAAGCGGGTTAGATAATAATGTTCCAGTGTCAGCTTCGGTTTCTGGAACAACTTCGTTTAACTTCTGCTGAGCCAGTACTTCATTTTGTTTAGCTATTAATTCTTTGAGTTGTAATTGAATCTCACTGTCTTGCCCTAGCTGTAGGCGAACACTTTCAAGTTCTTTAGAGATGCCCGTTAGCTGTTTTTTTAGATTGTTATTTTCAACGAGAATTTCTTCTACATTACTTACAGAACTTTTAAACTGTTGTTGTAGTTCAACTAATTTAGTTGCCTGCTCTGTTTTAATCTCTTTTATTTCTTTTTGTAATTCTTTTTTTGCATCATCTACATCAACTTTTCGGGCTTGAGTTACCTTAGTTTGTGCAGAGTTAATTTCTGTTTGCGTAAGCGTGCCATTTTTCTTTTTCTCCCATAACGCATCGTCTTGCTCAGAGCGCTGCTTAGCAAGTTGTGTGTTTACATTTCTAATTTCAGCTAGAGTAGGGATTTTTAGGTAAGCACCACTTTGCATGTGGTTTAGATTTTGTTCTAAGAATGAGTTGGGGTTTTTGTTATACAAAGCCTGCATCACTTGATAGATGCTGACAGAGTTATCAGGACGAACTTTAGCTGCTATACGCCAAAGAGTATCCGTTGGTTTAATTGGCCCAATAGATCGCTCTTGCGCACCATAGTCAACGCCTTTAGGCCCCTTCAACTGGGTACTGTCTTGAGAGTAAATAGGCGTTACTATCAATGCAGACGCTAATAAAATAAGTGTAGCTAAACCGCGCATGCTGATCCTTTAATGTTTAAATGTTAACGTTGTACCAAAAAAGTTGGCGCATAAACATTGATTATTCTTGCTGCTATCAGCCAAATAACTGACTCATATTTGTTATTACAATCTATTTTTGCTGCAAGCTCTATTCCAATTACAAACTATAAACCAGTTGAGGCGTAATATCCATCGCAACACATTGAAAATAAATGTCTAAAAACATCATTGTAGTATAAATTTATTGAGGTTTATCAGTAGCTTTATATGTTTAACAGCACAAGTGGCAAAAAAGTGGCGGGTTTGATGTGTTAAAAGCGGCAAACAACTGTGGTTTACCGCTTAATTTGCTTACTCAAAAATTATAAGTAATTGGCAATAAGTTCTTCAGCGATCTGTACACTGTTAGTTGCAGCGCCTTTACGCGTGTTGTCACTTACAACCCACATGTTCAACCCATGAGGATGAGAAATATCAGCGCGTAATCGGCCTATATAAACAGTATCGTTACCACTAGCGTCAGAAACTGCTGTTGGGTAATCACCTTCATCATCAATTAACTCAACACCTGGCGCATCTTTTAATAACTGCTTTACGTGCTCAAAATCGTAAGGCATGCGCGTTTCAATATTAATTGATTCAGAATGTCCAAAAAATACAGGAACACGTACGCATGTAGGGTTAATTGCAATAGTTGTGTCACCCAAAATTTTATGAGTTTCGTTCACCATTTTCATTTCTTCACGTGTATAGCCGTTCTCTTCAAAGCTATCAATTTGAGGTATCACGTTAAATGCTATTTGCTTTGGAAATACTTTATTATCCATAGGGCGTGCATTCATTAAATTTGCTGTTTGCTTTGCAAGTTCGTCAACCGCTTCTTTACCTGCGCCTGATACAGCTTGGTAAGTAGATACATTAATGCGGTCAATTCCGTATGCATCATAGATTGGTTTTAGTGCTAACATCATTTGAATTGTTGAGCAGTTAGGGTTCGCAATAATATTGCGATTTCTAAAATCAGCTAGGCTTGAAGCGTTAACCTCTGGCACTACTAATGGGATTTCAAAATCATTTCTAAAGTGCGATGTATTATCTATTACAATACACCCCGCATCAGCAGCAATCGGTGCATACTTTTCAGATACACTGCCACCTGCAGAAAACAAACCTATATGCGCTTGGCTAAAATCAAAGCCTTCAACGTCAAGTACTTCAATGGTCTCACCACGAAACTTTATGTCTTCACCCGCGCTGCGGCTGCTAGCAAGTAAAAAAAGCTGATCAACTGGAAACTTACGATCCGCTAGCGTTTCAATGATTTGACGGCCTACTAAACCAGTAGCGCCAAGTACGGCAACGTTATATTTTTGCGACATATTTCTTCCTCTATAAACGATATTAAAATAACACCGTTAGTTAATAATTATTTAGCTATGGTAAAACCAAGTTGGCTAAGTGCAGCAAGTTGTGGGCTCTCACCTTGTAGCGATAAAGTACTAAACTCTCGTCTTATTGGATAATTTTTGCGTAAACTATCAAAACCATCATTTTCTAAATGACGCAGTAAGATTCCATCATCACGACGAACGTCATAAATTAAGTGCACCAAACGGGCAATGTCTTGCTCATTAAAATGTTGCGTAATCGTTGCGTTCGTAATAACTGGCAAGGGTAAAAAGTCATCAAGCGATTTACTTGCCTCTACGCTTTTGAGTTCACACAATTTTTGATACAGCATTTGTGTACCTCGTGCTTTTCCTTCCAGCGTATGCCCTGCAATATGCACACTGGCATAACGAACATGCTCTAGTAATTCAGTTAAAATATTGGGTTCTTTTTCCCATACATCAAGCACTAAATCTAGATCAGCTCCGGCTTGCATTACCTCAAGCAATGCTTGATTATCAATTACATCGCCTCGGCTTGCATTAATTAGCGTAAGCCCTGGTTTAAGTGCTTTTAAGCGGGCTTTATTCATCATATGCAGCGTTTTATGTTCGCCACTTTTAACTAGCGGAACATGAAAAGTTACAATATCTGATTGCGCTAATAGCTCATCAAGCGTTACATGATTTTCTAATAAACCTTGCTCATACTTGATTGGATCGCACAAAATTACGTCTACATTTAATGCTTTTAATTTTTGCGCTAAACAGTTGCCGATATTACCTACACCCACTATACCAATAGTTTGGCCGCTTAATGGGCGCGCATTCTCTTGGCTTAGAGCAAATAAACTGCTAATGACATACTCTGCTACAGCAATAGCATTACAACCAGGTGCACTGCTAAAAGCAATATTTTTATTATTCAGTAATTGCGTATCAATATGGTCAATGCCAATTGTAGCAGTGCCCACAAAGCTTAATTTATTTGCCTGTGCTAATAGTTCATGATTAACACGAGTCACTGAACGAGTAAGTAATACATCTACATCTACGAGCTGTTCAGGGGTCAATTTACGACCATCAAAACGCTCAACCCCACCAAAGTCTGCAAAGTACTGCTCAACTAAAGGCATATTTTGATCGGCAAGAATTTTCATTACTGCATCCGTTTAGCTTTTGAGGCCTCTATTGTAACGAACAACCTAGGCTTTACACAAACTAAAAAGCCGAGCAATGCTCGGCTTCAAGGTATTAAGTAAAGACTAATTAACCTTTATATTTGCTCATTACTAAAGTGGCGTTTGTACCACCAAAGCCAAAGCTATTAGACATTACAGTATTTAGCTCAACGTCACGACGTTCAGTAATAATATCTAACCCTGCTGCTTGCTCGTCTAACTCATCAATATTAATGGAAGGCGCAACAAAGCCGTGCTCTAACATCAATAAAGAGAAGATGGCTTCATGAACACCAGCAGCACCAAGGGCGTGCCCCGTCATTGCTTTTGTTGCACTGATCATTGGCGACTTACCACCAAACACTTCTTGAATCGCACCTAGCTCTTTAACATCACCAACAGGAGTAGATGTACCGTGCGTATTTAAGTAATCAATGCTGTCTACATTTTGCATAGCTTGGCGCATACAACGTGCAGCACCTTCACCTGATGGAGCAACCATGTCGTAGCCATCTGATGTTGCACCGTAGCCAACAATTTCGCCGTAAATATGCGCGCCACGTGCAAGTGCATGTTCAAGTTCTTCAACAACAACAATACCGCCGCCGCCAGAGATAACAAAACCATCGCGATTTGCATCATATGTGCGAGAGGCTTTTTCGGGTGTTTCATTGTACTTAGTAGAAAGTGCGCCCATAGCATCAAATTCCATTGCCAGTGTCCAATGCAATTCTTCACCGCCACCAGCAAATACCACGTCTTGCTTACCAAGTTGAATTTGCTCTACTGCATTACCAATACAATGCGCAGAAGTAGCACATGCAGAACTAATCGAATAGTTAACACCTTTAATTTTAAATGGTGTTGCTAAACAAGCCGATGTTGTACTTGCCATTGTACGCGGCACCATATAAGGACCAACTCGTTTTACGCCTTTTTCGCGTAAAATATCAGCCGCTTCTACTTGCCATTTAGACGAGCCGCCGCCAGAGCCAACAATAATACCCGTGCGTTCATTCGATACTTGCTCGTCAGATAAACCTGAATCTTCAATTGCTTGCGTCATCGAAATATAAGAGTAAGCAGCAGCATCGCCCATAAAGCGCATCGCTTTACGGTCAACATGTTCTTTAACGTCAATATCAATTTTGCCCGATACGTTACTGCGCAACTTATAATCGGCAAATTCTTGGTTAAAAGCGATACCGCTCTTACCTGCTTTTAACGATTCTAGTACTTCTTCTTTATTGTTACCGATACTTGATACAACACCGATACCTGTAATTACAGCTCTTCTCATGGGTAATTCCCTTAGCTTAATACTCAATTGCATTCTATTTTACGCGAATTTAGTCATCTAAGTGGTCAGCTTTCTAGCGTACACTTGTACTCTGAACCGCTAGCTTATAAATAACGCCAGACTATTTCAAAGAAAACCCGTAAAATAATTAAAAAAATAGACTCTATAAATTTAAACTCATGATTAAAAACGCACATATACACTTTAATGATTTAGGCACACCTTTCGCTAATGACTTCAGTGATATTTATTTTTCTAATGGCGATGGTTTGGCTGAATCACATTATGTGTTTTATGAGAAAAATAATATAGATGCACGATTACAAAATCATGACCAACCACATTTTGTTATAGCCGAAACCGGTTTTGGTACAGGCTTAAACTTTTTAAATACATGGCAACGCTTTACTGACCATCTTGCACGTCAACAAGTTCAAAATCAATTAGATAAAGATGTTAAACGCTTACACTTTATTTCATTTGAAAAATACCCTCTGCAAATAAATGATCTAAACCAAGCACTAAAAGCATGGCCTTCGCTAAGCTCATTTAGCGATCAATTAATAAAACGCTACCCAATTAACTTAGCAGGATGCCATAGGCTAGAGTTTGAAAAAGGCCGTGTAATACTCGATTTATATTTTGGCGATGCGCTTGAATCAATAAATGCAATGAGTTTTTCGCAAACGGGCATTGTAGATGCTTGGTATTTAGATGGCTTTGCGCCAAGTAAAAACCCTGATATGTGGCAACAAAATTTATTTGACTCGATGGCTAATATTTCAAGAGCGAATGCAACTTTATCAACATTTACTGCAGCTGGCTTTGTTCGTCGAGGTTTAATTGAAGCCGGTTTCAACACAACAAAAACCAACGGGTTTGGTCAAAAAAGGGATATGCTTATTGGCCAATTTGAGTGCGTAAATGATGCTCAATCAGCTCCTGCATATTTTCATCAAGATAGCAGCGCTTTAAAAAATGTAGCTGTTATTGGCGGTGGTATTGCCAGTAGCTGTATTTTATACAGCTTGGCTAAACGAGGCATAACCAGCCAATTATTTTGCCAAGATGAAAAGCCTGCTATGGGTGCATCGCACAATGTGCAAGGCGCTATTTACCCTCACCTACAAGCTAAAAACTCGCCGCACAGCGAATTGTTTGCACATAGCTTTTTATACGCCAAACGTTTGTATAACCTGTTGCTCAATAGCGGCTTTAGTTTTGATTACGATTGGTGCGGCGTATTACAGCACGCAGTAAAAAAGCCTCTCGCCGATAAGCATGAGAATTTAGCACAAAAGCAACTGTGGCCAACCCAGCTAATGCGTAATGTAACCGCCGAGCAAGGCGATGAAATAGCTGGTGTAACGACAGGTTATTCAGGCGTGTTTTTTGAACAAGGTGGCTGGGTAAATCCCCCACAGTTGGTCAATGCCATGCTAAACGCAGCAAATAGCTTAACGCCATTTAAAAGTACATTTAACTGTGATATTAAACAGCTTAAAAAAACCGAGGATGGCTGGTTTTTATTAACTAATACAGAGCAACTAGGCCCCTTTAGCGATGTCATTATTTGTGCCGGTGAACACAGTGATGCATTTGAGCAAACAAAGGCATTGCCAATTGTAGGCGTACGAGGTCAAGTATCGCACGTTCAGGCCAGTGAACAGTCAAACAAACTTAAAACAGTGCTATGCCATAAAGGCTATTTTACCCCGGCTTATTTAGAGCATCACTGTATGGGGGCCACATTTGAAAAAAACACGAAAAGCCGTCAAGTTACAGCCCATGACAACCAATTAAATCAAGAACAACTTCTTAATTTTTATAAGCAAAGTGAATTTGCAACAACACTCGGTAATATCACCTCAGCTAAAGCTGCCGTACGCTGCACATTTATCGACCACCTACCAATGGCAGGGCAATGGTGCGAGCAAAGCGATTACACACAGGCTTTTGCTAATTTACGCTTGGGCAAGCGTTATCAATATGAACCATTAAAAAAGCCACAGCAGGGTTTGCATATTTTTACAGGGTTTGGGGCACGTGCTTTATGCAGCGCACCGTTAAGTGCTGAGCATCTTATCAGTTGCTTAAATAATGAGCCTCGCCCATTAAGCGAACGTGTCAGTCAGGCAATTCATCCAGCTCGGTTTATAGTACGTGATTTAATTCGTAATAAAATTTAATTATTGTATGCAAACAACAATATCCGCTTGCGCGTTATACTATTTTTAATCGTTTATATGATGAAGGTGGGTAAGAAGAATTACTTTAAAATAACTCTTCTGGCAACACATGTTTTGGGGATTAATTATACGCAGCTAATGCGTATGCTATCATTTATATCTGCAGAAATTTCTTGTGCATTTGCCTGATTGAACCACGCTGAAACACCTAAAATAATGATAGAGATTATAATTAAGCTTAATTTAACACCGCTTTGTTTTGATTTCATAATACCCCATTTATAATTTTTATTAGTAAGAATAGCTTTCAACACTAATGAAAATTACATGTGTTAACAAGCTGTTTTTTTAACTATTTGGTTATAACTTAATAACCCTTCTTTCTATTTACTTGGTTATTAAGCTTAGCTCCCTTTATGAATAGTTCAATATTATCGGCTATTTGCTCTGTAACACTGTTTAAATCTGACAATGCTGCACAATGTGGTGTTAACGTGATTTTAGGATGCTGCCAAAATGGATGCTCATCATTTAGCGGTTCTTGGTCAAAAACATCAAGCGTAGCCGCACGTAACATTTCATTATCTAATGCACTTAATAAGTCTTGTTCAACAACGTGTTGTCCTCGTGCTACATTTATTACAACAGCATGCGCTGGCAGCTTAGCTATTAATTCATGATTAACAATACCTGAGGTCATCTTTGTAAGTGGCAGTAAACATACTAGGTAATCGGTATTTTTAAGCATTTCATCAAGTCCGCGCTGGGTACAATGTATATTTACATCAGCATCCTCCTTGTGACTTTGTGCCCATGCACTTACATCAAACCCATTTTTAATTAGTTTTTTAGCGCATGCTTTGCCAAGCTCCCCGTAGCCGAGTATACCAACGTGTTTATAATTATAGGCACGCTTTGGTTTCCAACTTTGCTGGCTTTGCTTAATAAAATAGTCTTTTAAACGTAATTTTTGCGCTAGTACATGGGTAAGTACATATTCGGCCATATCCTCAGCGAGTTGTTCATCAACAATGCGTACAACATTAATATGCTCTGGCAACTGCGTTAAATCAATGCTATCAACTCCAGCACCAAATGATGAAACAACTTTTAAATTTGGTAATTGCGCCCACATTGTCTGAGGTGCTTTCCAAGCAAGTACAAAATCTACGTCATTCAAATTTTGGCATTCTGGCCATTGCTCAATACGCAATGTTGGTAAACAAGCTTGCAACTGCGCCATTAATTTTGTGTTATCCCGCCCTGTAATCGCAATTAATACCGACATGCATCCCCCAATAAAATTGTTGATCAAATGAATATGCGCCTAATTATGCCTTTGCTTTGTCTTATTCGCACTTCAAAAAGTCACACAATTGCAAAGTAATTGTCACACCCTTTTTTTACTCTATCTCAAAGGCAAATATACCAATGCGTTTTAGAGGTTAATATGATCAGTATTGATAAAGTAATAGCAGCAAATTTACCGCAACTAAAAAACTCACCAAAAGTAACCGGTTTAGTAAAAAAAGGACTTGGATACTTATTACACGAGCAAGAATTTGTTGCATTTGGTGATGCCTATCCCCACTTACAAGGATTAGAGTTTGTAGAGCAGGTCCTTGACGAACTTGATTTTGACACCCGCTACAAACCAAAACAGATTGAGCATATACCCAATGAGGGTAAATTGGTTATTGTTGCAAATCATCCAATTGGATCGCTAGATGCATTGGCGTTAATTAAGGTCCTTTCAACGGTGAGGCAAGACTTAAAGGTCGTAGCGAACCGTATGTTAATGTCAGTCACTCCCATGCATGAACTCTTATTACCCGTTGATAACTTATCCGGAATGAGTAAAAAAATAGAGCTGCATAATATTCATCAACACCTAAAGAGTGAAGGGGCATTATTAATATTCCCTGCAGGCGAAGTGTCGCGTTTGAGCCCGACTGGAATAAAAGACTGTAAATGGAACAGCGGCTTTTTACGTATGGCGAAAAAAGCTAACTGCCCTATTTTACCTGTATTTATTAAAGCTAAAAATAGCCCTCTATTTTATGGCACTTCAATGATCTACAAACCTCTAGCAAGCCTATTGTTAGTCAAAGAAATGTTTAAGCAACGTCAAAAATCTTTAGAGTTTGAAATTGGTGCTTCTATTCCTCCTGAGTCTTATTTAATAGAAAACCTAAAAGATAAAGAAGTAGTAAACCTTATCCGAAAGCAACTTTACAGGCTTACCAGTAAAAAACCTCTGCCGCTAAAAACACAAATGCCTATTGCAGTCCCTGAGTGCAGAAAAGAGCTCAAAAAAGCGATTGATCAATGCCAACTACTTGGTAAAACACAAGACGGTATGCATATACACCTTTATCAATATACAGGTAGTTCGCCGGTTTTTAGAGAGTTGGGTCGCCTTAGAGAAATTGCGTTTAGAGCGGTAGGTGAAGGCAGCGGAAAGCGCCGTGATATAGATAAGTTTGATATGGACTATCAACACCTTGTTCTATGGGATCCTTCCCAGCTAGAGTTAGTCGGTGCCTACCGTTTAGCTTGCGCAGCAGACATAATCAAAAAGCACGGACGAGAAGGCCTCTATACCGCTAGCTTGTTTACTTATACCGATGCAATGGCGCCCTATTTGCAACAAGGAATTGAATTAGGTCGCAGTTTTGTCCAACCTAAATATTGGGGGCGTAAAAGCCTTGATTACTTATGGTATGGGATTGGCGCTTTTGTAAAAAACTACCCACAATACCGTTATTTATTTGGCGCGGTGACCGTCTCTAACGCCTTACCCGAACAAGCTAAAGCGATGTTGGTTTATTACTATCAGCATTATTATAAGAGTAACCAGATACTTGCTACGCCAAATAACGAATTTAAACTAAGTGATCAACAACTAACACAATGCCAAACCGTATTTATGGACAGCGATATAAAAGAAGACTTTGTAGAACTTAAACATGTACTTGCCAACATGGGCGCGCAAGTTCCTACGCTATTTAAACAATATACAGAGCTCTGTACGCCTGGCGGGGTGCAATTTTTAAGCTTTAGTATCGACCCTGATTTTAATAATTGCATTGATGGTTTAGTGTTAGTCGATCTTGA